>JBBQKM010000130.1:0-7733 GCA_038326915.1 Sphingomonadales bacterium | reverse complement strand
ACACCCTCAAGACACCCACACCCACCCACACCCACCCCCACACCCACACCCACACCCACAAGACACCCCCACCCACCCCCACCCCCACCCCCCCCCCCCCACCCCCCCCCCGGGGCCCCCCCCCCCCCCCCCCCCCCCCCGCCGGAGGCCCTTTCCGGCGAAACCTACTGCGGCGCCGGATCGGCCTTGATCTCGGCGGCCATGCGGGTGGCGAGCTGGCCACGCTGGCGGATGGCGGTGCGGTTCATCTGGATGCGATAGAGCGCGGCGAGAAAGGCGCGATCCCAGTTGGTCAGCCCGGCGGGCGGGGTGCCGTCGCCGAACAGCGCCAGGATGCTGCCGGCGGCGGGCACGGCGGGCGGCAGCCGTGATGGCACCAGCATCACCATCGCGACATAGTCCGACAGCGCATCGAGCGATTTGCCGGTTGCCAGCGGCAGATCGACGATGGCCACGGCGCTGGTCGCGCCGACCGCGATATGGGTGTCGATCAGGCTGCTGCTGTAGCTGTTGGTGGTCACGGCATTGCCGGCCATCCCGCCGACCGACCCGCCGCCTTCGAATCCGGGCGCCATCAGCGCGGCACCGGGGGCACCGGCGGGTTCGCCGCCGCCAGGGCCGAGGACGTGCCACCAGCGCACCGGCAGCGCGGCCTTCAGCAGCGTATCGGTCTCGATGCCGTTCAGCCGATCGATCTGCTTGGGCTTTTTGCGGACGATTTTTGCTGCCGTGATCCGGGCATCGGGACTGAACACCACCGACAAATTGGTCCGGCAGCCCGGGCGGGCGAGGGCAATGCCGGCGGTCGTGGCGGCGGCGCGGATGCGGTCGGCGACATGGGCGGCATAGACGTCGGCAATGCCGGTCACCTTAAGGCAGATCGGCACGCTCCAGCGCGCATATTGGTCAAATTGCGGGTTGGGCGGCAGGATGCTGCGGATGAAGTTGTTGGCCTGCTGGCTGATCTGGGCATCGGTCAGCCGTTCGCCGGTGACGGTGATTGCCGTATCGGGTGCCGGATCAGCGGGGGGCGCAGGGGCGGCGGCGACCGCCAGGGCAACGAATATGGGAAGCATGGACACCGTCTGCAGCCGTGGGCCGGGGCGGCCACCAGGATTGCAAAATTAGCCCGGTGGCCGGTTGGCGGCAAGCCCGGCGGCGCCGATGCCGGGCGGCTTATTGGCTTGCGCCCGGCGGGCTTATCGGCCATAGGCCCGCCTTCGCCAGCCCCCGGGAGGTTCTTCCGGGTGTTGTCGTTTGGACGCAAGCCGGAGGGGTGTCGCATTGGGCGGCATCAGCGATCGGCAGAGGAGTGAACCTGCATGCCATTCTATGAGCATGTCTTTCTCGCGCGACAGGACCTGGCCGCTGCCCAGGTCGAAGCGATGACGGAGACATTCACGCGCATTATCGCCGACGGCAACGGTACCGTTGCCTCGAACGAATATTGGGGCCTGCGCAGCCTCGCCTACCGCATCGCGAAGAATCGCAAGGCGCATTATGTGATGCTGAGCATCGACGCCCCGGCCCCGGCCGTTGCCGAGCTCGAGCGCCAGGTGTCGCTGAACGAAGACATCATCCGTTACATGACTGTCCGCACCGAAACGCTGCCGACCGAGCCGTCGGCGATGATGAAGCGCGGCGAGCGCGAGCGTGAACGTGGCGACCGTGATGGCGCCCCGCGCGGCGACCGCCCGGATCGTGGTGACCGCGGCGACCGTGGTGACCGTGGTGACCGCCCCAGAAGCGGTGGTGGCGGCGACCGCCCCGACCGCGCCCCGCGCGCGTTTTGATCTGAAAGGATAGATCATGGGACGTCCCTTTTTCCGCCGCCGCAAGAGCTGCCCGTTCTCCGGCGCCAATGCACCGATCATCGATTACAAGGACGTGCGCCTGCTGCAGGGCTTTGTGTCCGAGCGTGGCAAGATCGTGCCGTCGCGCATCACCGCCGTTTCGGGCAAGAAGCAGCGCGAACTGGCCCAGGCCATCAAGCGCGCCCGCCATCTGGGCCTGCTGCCCTACCTCGTGAAGTAGGAGTAGCCATCATGGAAATCATCCTGCTCGAACGCGTTGAAAAGCTTGGCGCCATTGGCGATGTCGTCAATGTGAAGCCCGGCTTTGCCCGTAACTTCCTGCTGCCGCGCGGCAAGGCACTGCGCGCATCGGAAGCCAACAAGAAGAAGTTCGAAGCCGATCGCGCCCGCATCGAGGCCGACAATGCCAAGCGCCGCGACATCGCGCGCGCCGAAGCCAAGGACGTTGATGGCGCCACCGTCATCATGATCCGCCAGGCCTCGCAGACCGGCCAGCTGTTCGGTTCGGTCGCCGCGCGCGATCTCGTCGAAGTGCTCGTCGCCGGCGGTCACAAGGTCCACAAGACCCAGATCGTCCTCGACAAGCCGATCAAGACGCTGGGCATCCACGACGTGAAGGTTGCGCTGCACCCCGAAGTCGTCGTGATGGTCAAGGTCAACATCGCGCGTTCGCCCGAAGAGGCCGAACTTCAGGCCAAGGGTGTCGACATCAACGCCGACATGTTCGAACGCGAGGAAGCCGGCTTCACCGAAGCCTTCGACCCCGGCGCCGAACCCGGCACGCTGCCGACCGACGATGTCGAAGCCCCGGTTGCGGCTGCGGACGACGCGACCGAAGCCTGAGGCTTTTGATTTCGGCATGAATTGGGCCGCGTTGCACCTGCAGCGCGGCCTTTTTCATAAGTGACTGTCACCCCGGCGAAGGCCGGGGCCCATGACCCACGAATTCGTCGGTCTGGGTCTGCGCGCGCCGCAGTTCGTGGTTTATGGGCCCCGGCCTGCGCCGGGGTGACAGTGGGGGGGCTTGACCCACCCGTCCCGACACGCCACTCCCGCCGCCATGACCGACGAACCCGAAATCACCCCCGAAACCGCCCCGGCCGTCACCGGCACGCCGCCCGACCGGCTGGCGGCGCAGCCCAACAGTCCGTTCTACGACGCCGATCTGCTCGAACGCGGCGTCGGCATCATCTTCAACGGTGTCGAGCGCACCAATGTCGATGAATATTGCGTCTCCGAAGGCTGGGTGAAGGTCGCCGCCGGCAACAGCCGCGACCGCTATGGCCGGCCGCTGACCATCAAGGTCAAGGGCGTCGTCGAGCCCTATTTCAAAAGCTGATCGCGGCGTTCAGGGCAGCGGCACCGCAAGGCACTGGCGTTTGGTGAGCGTTGCCGGCGGCGCCGGTTCGTCGTCGACGATCGTGCGTTGAAACCGCAATTCGGCCTTGGCCGGCAGGGTGCTTTCGCCGCGGCCGCCGGCTTCAATGCTGGCGATGACGTCGATCTGTGTCGGCGGGCTGATCGTGGTGCCGAGCGCCCAGGGCGTTTCGGCGGCGCCGGCGTGCAGGTACAGATTGCCGTTGCCGGGTGACTGGGCGCGGCCCGATGCATCGGAAATGCCGCCGCCGCTGATCCGATAGGCGAGATCGATATCGGCGTCGGCCTCGAACCACAGGGTCAGCGTGTGGGCGTTGTCGGCATCCAGCGACTCTTCGATCCAGCCGCAGACCTGCGCGGCGTGCGCCGGTGCCGCGGCGATGGCAAAGGCGATCAGCAACGGTGCAGCACGCATGACATGGCCCCCCACAGGGCTGGCAGCATAGCCGATTTCCGGCGGGCTGGCGACGCCGGCGCTTGCCACCGCCGGCGCGATGGGGCGTTGTAGCCGGTGATGGTTGATCTGTTCGGTACCGATTCCCCCGCCACCGCCGCAGCGCCGAATCCGCCGCTGGCGGAACGGCTGCGGCCGCGCGCGCTCGACGAGGTGGTGGGACAGGGGCACCTGACCGGGCCAGAGGGTGCCATCGGCCGCATGGTCGCCGCCGGCATGCTGAGCAGCCTGATCCTGTGGGGGCCGCCCGGCACCGGCAAGACCAGCATCGCGCGGCTGCTCGCCGAAGCGGTCGGCCTGCGCTTTGTCGGGATTTCGGCGGTGTTCTCGGGCGTCGCCGAGCTGAAGAAACTGTTTGCCGAGGCGCGCGAGGCGGCGCGTGCGGGCCAGAAAACCCTGTTGTTCGTCGATGAAATCCATCGCTTCAATCGCGCCCAGCAGGATGGTTTCCTGGGCGTCGTCGAGGACGGCACCGTCACTTTGGTCGGCGCGACCACCGAAAACCCCAGTTTCGAACTCAATGCCGCCATCCTCAGCCGCGCCCAGGTGCTGATCGTCCGGCGGCTCGACGAGGCGGCACTCGGCGAACTGCTCGACCGTGCCGAGGCAAGCGAAGGCCGGCCGCTGCCGCTGACGCCCGAGGCGCGCGCCGCGCTGGTCGCATCGGCCGATGGCGACGGGCGCTTCCTGCTCAACCAGGTCGAATCGCTTTATGCCGTGCGGCTCGACAGCGCGCTCGACCCCGCAGGGTTGGCGGCGCTGCTGCACCGGCGGATGCCGGTTTATGATAAAGATCGCGAGGGCCATTACGGGCTGATTTCGGCGCTGCACAAGGCGCTGCGCGGCTCCGATCCCGATGCGGCGCTTTATTATCTCGAACGCATGCTGACGGCGGGGGAGGAGCCGCTCTACCTGTTGCGCCGGCTGGTGCGCTTTGCCAGCGAGGACATCGGCCTCGCCGATTCGAACGCGCTGGCGGTGACGCTGGCGGCCAAGGATGCCTATGATTTCCTGGGGTCTCCCGAAGGCGAGCTGGCGATTGTCCACGCCTGCCTGTATCTGGCGACGGCGCCCAAATCCAATGCCGCCTATATCGCGGAAAAGGCGGCGAAACGCAGCGCCATCGCCACCGGGTCGCTGCCGCCGCCGGCGCATATTCTCAACGCCCCGACGCGGCTGATGAAGCAGCTCGGCTATGGCAAGGGCTATGCCTATGACCATGATGCCGAAGATGGATTTTCAGGCGCCGACTATTGGCCCGAGGGCATGGCGGCGGAGACATTCTACACGCCGTCGCCGCGCGGTCATGAAGCGCGGTTAGGGGAACGGCTGGCCGAATGGGCCAGGAGACGGGAAGCAAAGCGCGGGCAATGACGCTGCCGGGGGGCTGGGAGGATGTCGCGGCCATCGCGCTGGCGCTGCCGGGGGCGGAGACCGCCACCAGCCGCGGCCGCGAGACGATCCGCGTCGGCGGCCGGATGTTCGTCTGTGCCGGGCGCAGCGACGATCATTTCGTGCTGCCGACGACGCTCGATGAAGCCGACATGCTGATGACGACCCAGCCCGACTGTTTCTACCAGACCCCGCATTATGCCGGCTGGGGCGGCGTGCTGGCGCGCTATGCCACCGCCGACCGCGAGCGAATCACGGCGCTGATCGAGCGGGCGTGGCGGCGCCGGGCGTCGAAGGCGCAACTGGCGGCGCTGGCGCAGCTCGCGCTGCCGCTGACGCTGCCGTCGCCGGGCGGCGGGCGTGGCTGAGCGCTGCTTTGACCGTTTCGTCGGCATTGACTGGTCGGGGGCGGTGGGCAGCCGCCATCCATCAGTGCAGGTGGCGATCTGCGATGTGGGCGTCGAAGCGCCGCGTCTCGTGTTGCCGCCGTCGGGCATCTGGTCGCGGGGCCAGGTGCTCGATTGGCTCGGCGGGCTGTCGGGCGATGTGCTGGTCGGCATGGATGCCGGCTTCGGCTTTGCCGCGGTGCCGCCGTTCCTCGGCCCGGCGCGCGACCTTTGGGCCGAAATCGACGCGGTGGCGGCGGGCGACGCCGATCTTGGTGGCCACAGTTTCATCGCGCACCGCCGCGACGCCTTCTGGATGGGCGCCGCCGATGGCCCGCGGCAGCTGCGTGCGCATCTGCGGTTGACAGAGCGTGTCTATGCGGCGTCGCGGCTCGGCACGCCGACATCGAATTTCGTGCTGCTCGGCGCGGCGCAGGTCGGCAAGGCGACGCTGTCGGCGATGCGGCTGCTGCACCGGCTGGACTGGCCGGTGTGGCCGTTCGATCCGCTGCCAGAAACCGGCCCGGTGATCCTCGAAATCTATGCCCAGGCCTTTGCGCGGATGGGCGGCGTGCGCGGCAAACTGCGCGATCGGGCGGCGCTCGATGCCGCGCTGGCGGTGCACGGTTGCGCCCCGCTGCCGGCGGCGTTCCCGGCGCAGTTTCCCGATCATGTCGGCGATGCGATCATCACCGCGGCGGGCCTGCGCGCGATCGCCGGCACGGCCCGCTGGTGGGCACCGGCGCCGCTGACGCCCGCCATCGCGGTGACGGAGGGCTGGACGTTCGGGGTGGGCTAGCGTCGATCGCGCGCTGGTTGGCCTCCGGCGGCTGGGGCCGCAGGCCCCAGACCCCAATCGTCAGGATGTTGCACGACAGGCGTAACGCTGTCCCCAAGACAATCGAAATGGGGTCTGGGGCCTGCGGCCCCAGCCGCTGAAGGCTCGTCCTGAACGTCAGCGAACACCGGCGCCTAATCCACCTCCCACCATTTCGCCGCCGCCGACCGGGTGCGGCCGTAATCGATCAGGCACAGCATCTCGCGCTTGTGGAACTGCACCGGTGGCGGCTTGTCGGCCTTGTCGAGCGTTCGCCAGGCGGCGCAGGTGCGGCCGTTGAAGGCGTGGTCTCGCGCGTCGGGCTCGATGCGGACAAAGCGGCTGCCCGGCAGGGTCGCGGCGTCGGCGGAGAAGCGATAGACCTGGTTGGTCAGGATATCGACCGAACGCAGCCCGAGTTCGAGCAGGTCCCAGTCGCGCAATTCGCCGCTCGCCGGGCAACTGCCGTCCTTGGCTTCCTTGAACCGGCATTGCTGTTCGATCGCCAGCGTGCCGTTGACGATGACGAAGCTCGCCGGAAGCGGCGTGCGCTGCGCGGCGGCGACGCTGCGCGCGAGCGCGGCGCCAGTCGCTTCGGCGGCGCGGAACACCCCGAAGCGCATGCCGCCGTCAACAAGCATCCGCCCGTCGATATAGACCGGCGGCGCGGCGAGCGGCACCGATGACGACGCGATCAGCGCCTCGATATAGCATTGCTTGATCTGCGGCCGGGCAGCGGGGGCAGCGGCCGCCCAGCGCGCGGCGAGCGCGGTCATGTCGACGGCCTGCGCCTCGCCATCGCGGACATCGACGACACCGACAAAGAATTTGCGCCCGGCGGCATCGGCGGCGGCGATTTCGCCCATGATCGCATCGTCGAGCGTGGCATCGAGCCGGCGGCGCAGCGGATCGAGCGTGCCCGCGGCGCCCTGGCGGACGCGATCGACGAGGCCGCGCGCCTTGACGTCGACCAGATCGGCCTCGCTGTCGATGGTGTAGCCGGCGACGGCCTTGTCGCTGTGGCCGGTGAACACCGCGGTGCCGATCAACGCGCCGGTGCTGATGCCGGTGACAACGCGAAAGGCGGGCAGCGTGCCGCCGCCCCCGACGCGCCAAGCGTCGATGAAGCCGGCGCCGAACGCACCATTCTGGCTGCCGCCCGACAGGAACAGCGACACCGGGCGCTGGCCAGCGGAGGGCGACGGCCCAGGGGCGGGTTGGGGCGATTCGGTGATCGGTGTGGCCAGCGCGGTGGCGATGGCGGCCTCGTAACTGCCGGCGGGCGCTGCGGCCGTCGACGCCGGTGCGACCCCCTCCAGCCCCGGTGCGCCGGCCGGCGGTGTCACCACAGCGATCGGAAACATCGGCAGGGCGCAGCCGCCAAGGTCGATGGGCTTGTGCGCGCACGCCGACAGCGCGGTGGCGGTCAGCAGCAGCAGTCCGTGCCTGGCATTCATTGCAGATGCTCCCCCATGACTGGATGAAGCGGCCCG
>JBBQKM010000129.1:0-7806 GCA_038326915.1 Sphingomonadales bacterium | reverse complement strand
TACCAACAGGCCTATTTCGTCATCGACAGCTTCGAAGATCTGCTGCGCCAGACGCTGGAAACCGATTTCGGGCCGCTCTACGACGAACTCGAGACCGCGCCGGATTTCGAGATCGGCCAGATTCTGCCGACCGACATCGTGATTACCCGCGGCACCCAGGACCGGGTCTGCCGTTAGTCACCGAATTCGCAACGGATCGCGGCCGTATGGGCGCCCGTCGCCGGCACTGCGGTAGGTAGCGCGCCGTCGCGGCCGGCCGGGCGCGGCAGCGAGAACTCGCCACCGGGCGCTAGCGCCGGAATGTTGCGCAGGGCCGGATGGACGAGCACATCGGCGAGGCTCGACACCTTGCCCCAGGCGATCTGCGCCGCCTCGAGCCTGGCGATCATCGCGGCGCGGCTGTGCTGGCGGAACACGCCCGCGATGATGGCGTGCAGTGCGTCGCGGTTTCCCACCCGCGCCGGATTGTCGGCAAAGCGCGCATCGTCGGCCAGCGCCGGCATCTCGAGCACCGCCGCGCACAGCCGCCGCCATTCGGCCGGTGACTGGATGGCGATCATGATCTCGCCATCGGCGCAACGGTATGCGGCATAGGGCTGGACCGCGGCGTGTTCGAGGCCGTGGCGCTGCGTCTCGCGGCCAAGGTGTTCAAGGTGGAGCAGCGGCACCGCCATCCAGTCGGCGACGCTGTCGAACATCGCGATCTCGATGGCCCGGCCCTGGCCCGTACGGCCGCGCGCGATTAGTGCCTCCAGGATGGCGGCGTGGGCGTTCATGCCGGTGGCGATATCGGCAACCGATACCCCCGTGCGCGCCATGCCCTCGGGCGTGCCGGTAATGCTCGACAGGCCGGATTCGGCCTGCACCAGCATGTCATAGGCGCGCATGGCGCGATATTCGGTGTCCTGGCCATAGCCGCAGATATCGACGGCGATCAGTGCTGGATGGCGCGCCACCGCCGCCGCGGCATCCAGCCCCAGCCGCGCCGCCGCACCGGGAGCAAGATTCTGTATTAGTACATCGGCGCGGGTCAGCATCCGCTCGACCAACGCCCGGTCGCCGGCATCCTTGATGTCGAGGATGGCGCTCTCCTTGCCGCGGTTGAGCCAGGCGAAATAGGCCGATGTGCCGTGGACGGCGCCATCATAATGCCGCGCCGTCTCGCCCTCGGCGCGCTCGATCTTGATGACGCGGGCGCCGCCATCGGCCAGCCGTGACGTGCACAGCGGCGCCGCCACCGCCTGTTCGATGGCAACCACCAGCAACCCGTCGAGCGCACCCATTCAGTAGGACCGCGGCAGACCGAGGACATGCTCGGCGAGATAGGCCAGGATCAGGTTCGTCGAGATCGGTGCCACCTGGTACAGCCGGGTCTCGCGAAACTTGCGCTCGATGTCGTAATCGGCGGCAAAACCGAAACCGCCGTGTGTTTGCACGCAGACATTGGCGGCTTCCCACGACGCGTCGGCGGCGAGCATCTTGGCCAGATTGGCTTCCTCGCCGGCATTTTCGCCCGCCTCATAGGCGGCGGCAGCGGCGTGAACCATCAGTTCGGCAGCGCGCATGTTGGCATAGGCGCGGGCGATCGGGAATTGCACGCCCTGGTTGGCGCCGATCGGCCGGCCAAAGACGCTGCGTTCCCTTGCATAGCTGCTGGCCTTTTCGAGAAACCATTTGGCGTCGCCGATGCATTCCGCCGCGATCAGGATGCGTTCGGCATTCATCCCCGACAAGATGTAGCGAAAGCCCTGGCCTTCGACACCGATCAGGTTTTCGGCCGGCACCGGAACATTGTCGAACCACACTTCGGTCGTCGAATGGTTCATCATCGTCGCAATCGGCCGGATGGTCATGCCATTCGCCAGGGCATGCGCCATGTCGACGATGAACACCGACAGGCCATCGGATTTCTTCGCCACCGTCTCGCGCGGCTGGGTGCGGGCGAGCAGGATCATCAGGTCGGAATGTTCGGCGCGGCTGGTCCAGATCTTTTGCCCGGTGACGCGATAGACGTCGCCATCGCGCCGCGCGACGGTGCGCAGCGCCAGCGTGTCGGTGCCACTGGTCGGTTCGGTCACGCCGAATGCCTGCAGACGCAGGTCGCCAGCGGCGATGCGCGGCAGATACTGCGCTTTTTGCGCGTCCGATCCGTGCCGCAGCAGCGTGCCCATCACATACATCTGGGCGTGGCAGGCGGCACCATTGCCTCCGGCGCGCTGCACTTCCTCGAGGATCGCCGCCGCGGCCGACAGCGGCAGGCCGGCGCCGCCATAGTTTTCCGGGATCAGCGCCGCCAGAAACCCGGCGCGGGTCAGCGCCGCGACAAATGCGGTCGGATAGGCGCGGCGACTGTCAAGCTCCCGCCAGTACTCCGGCGCGAAGTCGGCGCAGAGCTTTGCGACCGAATCCCGGATCTCGCGATGATCGTCGTGCCGCGCCATCGCCGCCCTCTTTGTCGTTGCGACCCACTCCATAGGGCGCTGTCGCCGGCCAAGCCATCGCGATTGCACTGGCGGCGGCGATGGCCGAAAACGGATTAGTGTCGTCCAAGGGAACGCAGGCATGAAGTTCAGCGGCAAGACCGCCATCGTTACCGGCGCGGCGCGCGGCATCGGGCGCGCCTGTGCGCGGCGTTTCGCCCAGGATGGCGCGCAGGTGATGCTCGCCGATATCGATGCGGCCGCGTTGCACGACACGGTTGCTGCCCTGGTTGCCGAAGGCTTTGCGGTCGCAGGCCACGTTGCCGATGTCACCGTGCGCAGCGAGGTCGAAGCGCTGGTTGCCGCAACGGTGGCGCGCTTTGGCGGCCTCGACATCATGCTCAACAATGCCGGCATCGCCCGGGTGCAACCGTTCCTCAGCATCACCGAGGCGGATTTCGACGCGGTCATCGGCGTCAATCTGAAGGGGGCGTTCTTCGGCGTCCAGCTCGCCGCCGAGGCGATGATCGCCGCCGGCACAAGCGGCGTCATCATCAACATGTCGTCGATCAACGCCCGCATGGCCAATCCATTGGTGGCGACTTACGCGATTTCAAAGGGCGGGCTGAACCAGTTGACCGGCACCGCGGCGGTGGCGCTGGCGCCGCACGGCATCCGCGTCGTCGGCATCGGGCCCGGCACGATCATGACCGACATGCTCAAGGCCGGTTTCATGCACGACGATGAATCGCGGCGAATGATCCTGTCGCGCACCCCGATCGGCCGCTGCGGCGAGCCCGAGGAGGTTGCGGCCGTCGCCGCCTTCCTCGCCAGCGACGACGCCAGCTACATGACCGGGCAAACGATCTATCCCGATGGTGGCCGCATGATCCTCAACTATACGGTGCCGGTGCAGGAATGACGCGGACGATCGACCTCAACGCCGATCTCGGCGAAGGCTATGGCCCCTGGACGATGGGCGACGATGCGGCAATGCTCGACATCGTCAGCAGCGCCAATGTTGCCTGCGGCGGCCATGCCAGCGACCCCGACACGATGGCGAAGACACTGATTCTGGCGAAAACCCGCAGCGTCGTGACTGGTGCCCACCCGAGCTATCCCGACAAGGAGGGCTTTGGCCGCCGCCGGCTGCCTGCAACACCTGACGAGATCGAGCGCTTTGTCGCTGCTCAGGTCGGCGCGTTGATCGCCATTGGCCGGCTCGTCGGCCAGCCGGTGCGCTATGTGAAGCCGCATGGCGCGCTCGGCAATGTCGCTGCCGCGGAAGCCGATGTTGCCGCCGCCATCGTGCGGGCGGTGCGCGCCATCGATCCGGGGCTGGCCATCCTCGCCATTTCGGGCACCGCGCTCGAAACGGTGGCGCGCGCCGAAGGTCTGGCGGCCTACAGCGAGATCTTTGCCGATCGCGGCTATACGCCCGCCGGCCAACTGGTGCCGCGCAGCGAGGCGGGCGCGATGATCACCGATGCGGATGCCGCGAGCCAGCGCCTGCTCGGCTTTCTCGACAGCGGCGTCATGCCGACGGTCGGTGGTGTGCCGGTGCCGCTGGCGGCGGATTCGGTGTGCATTCACGGCGACAGCGCCCATGCCGTCGGCATGGCGCGGCACATCCGCGACGCATTTCGTGGCCAAGGCCTCACCATCGCGGCGTTCCTGCAGCCGTGATTCCGATCGCCAAGCCGGTCGGCGATACCGGGCTCCTGTTTGAATTCGGCACCGCGATCGACCCGGCGGTTTTCGATCGCATCCTCGCCATCGATGCGGCGCTGGCGGCCGATCCGCCAACGGGGATGATCGAGACCGTGCCGGCCTATGTGTCGCTGCTGGTTGTCTATGATCCGCTGGTCACCGATGCAGCGGCGCTGGAGCCCGATGTACGGGCGCGCATCGACCGCGCCGCGACGATGGCGCCCGAGATCCGTGAGCATGTCATCCCGATGTGCTGGGATGCCGACCTTGCGCCCGACCTGGCCGATGCCGCCGCGCAGCTCGGTCTGGCCCCCGAGGCGCTGATCGCGGCGCATCTCGGCGCCGAATACCGCGTCTACATGTACGGCTTCGCCCCCGGCTACGCCTATATGGACGGGGTGCCAGCGGCGCTCCACCTGCCGCGCAAGGCGGTGCCGGTGCGCAGCCGGCCGATCGGCAGCATCATGATCGCCGGCGGCCAGTGCCTGATCACGACGCTGCCGATGCCGACCGGCTGGTGGGTGATCGGCGCGACTGCAGTGCCGGTGCTGCGCATCGACGATGCCAGCCCGTTCCTGTTCCAGCCCGGCGACAGGGTGCGCTTTGCCGCGCAATCGCGCGCCGATTACGAGGCAATGCGATGACGCGGGCCGTGCTGCGCGTCGAAATGGCCGGGCCGCTGACGACGATCCAGGATGCCGGGCGACCCGGCCATCGCCGCTTTGGCGTCACGCCATCGGGGCCAGTCGACCGACTCGGCTTTGCCGCAGCGCACGCAGGCCTTGGCAACCCGCCCGGCGGCGCTGCGATCGAACTGTCGCACGGTGGGATCGTGCTGCGCTGTATCGAGGGCGACGTGGGCTTTGCATTGGCTGGCGGCGATTTCGCGGCACGGCTCGATGACGTCGCGCTGGGCGGCTGGACCACCGGCGTGTTGCGACCGGGGTCGCGGCTGGTCATCCGCGACGGCAAGGCTGGCAATTGGGCGACCCTGGCCTTTGCCGGGGTGCTTGAGGCGCGGCACTGGCTTGGCAGCGCCGCGACCCTCGCGCTGGCCGAGCTGGGCGGTGGTCGGCTGACCGCCGGCGATACGCTGGCGATTGCAGCGCGAACGCCGGCGGCGCCACAGCCGATCGCCCCGCCGCCGGCCGAAACCGGGCCCATTCGCGTCGTCCTCGGGCCGCAGGAGCAGTTTTTCGCGCCCGAATCCATTGCTGCGCTGCTCTCGCAGCCCTGGGCTGCAGCGGCAGCGTTCGATCGTATGGGGCTGGTGATCGATGGCCCGGCGCTGCCGCCACTGTCGGTAACGATGCTGTCGGCGCCACTGCTGCGCGGCGCCATCCAGGTCAACGGCGCCGGGACGCCGACAATCCTGACCGCCGACCATCAGACGACAGCCGGCTATCCGCGCATCGCCACGGTGATCGACACCGACGTCGATCGCGCCGCCCAGCTTCGCCCCGGCGAGAGCCTGCGCTTTGCTGCCGTTACCGTTGCCGAAGCCATCGCCATTGCCCGTCGTAGTGCGGTTGCGCGCGCCGCCTGGCTGGCGGGCGTTGCGGCCGGGCAGGGGTCGCTGGCCGATCGGCTCGCCTCGGCCAACCTCATCGATGGCGTCGTCGATGCGGTTACATATTTGTGACGCTTGCCGATCGGATTTTTGTGGCCTAGCCTTAACCTCTCGGTAATCGAGGAGGGTCGCTACGTGAACACGTCGCTGCACTATGGACCGCTTGGCTTCGCCCCTGCAATGGCCGCCCGTCGATGAACCGCCTGCGCGCCACCCATCCGTTCGCGGCCGATGATCATTTTCGCGAACGCGCCACGCGGCGCCGGGTCGGCACCAATTTCGCGATGGCGGCGATGGTCGCACTGGCGGCGCTGCTCGTTGCGGCGATGATCTATGTGATCATCCTCGTGGTGACGATGCTCGCCAACATGCTCGGCCAGCAGGCGACCGGGCGCATCGAGCAGCGCTATCGATCGGGCGCCGAAGTCGCCATCGAAGCCGTCGTCGCGGTCTTGCCCAGTCGTTAAAGTGCGCCGTTAAAGCGCGCCGCTGGCACCAACGAAGATCGCCGCCAGCGCTTCGATGCCGGCCTGGTCCGCGGCGTCGAACCGCGCAGGCATCGGGCTGTCGAGATCGAGCACGCCGAGCAGTTCGCCATCGCGCAGCAGCGGCACCACCAGTTCCGACCGCGATGCCGCATCGCAGGCGATGTGGCCGGGAAATTCATGCACGTCCGCCACCAGCTGTGTCACCCGCGTCGCCGCCGCCGTGCCGCAGACGCCGCGGCCGATGGAGATGCGGATGCACGCCGGCAGCCCCTGGAACGGCCCCAGCACCAGTTCGCCATCGCGCAGGAAATAGAATCCCACCCAGTTGAGATCGGGCAGCAGGTTAAAGATCAGCGCCGCGGTGTTGGCGGCATTGGCGATGATGTCGCGTTCATCGCCGATCAGCCCGCGCAGCTGCTGCGCGAGATCGGCATAGGCGTCGGCCTTGTCGGCAGCGAGCGGCTGGGCAACGAATGACATCAGCCCAGCCTCCTCAACCCAGTCGCGCCAGCGCCGCACCCAGGCGTTCAGCCTCGGCGGAGCGCGCGGCATGGTCCTCGCGAGCCTTTTCGACCGCTTCGGGCTTGGCCTTTTCGGTGAAGCCCGGCGAGTTCAACCGGCCGGCGAGCGCATCGCGTTCTTTCATTGCAGCGGCCCGCGCCTTGTCGAGCCGGGCGCGTTCGGCGGCAAGATCGACGATGCCTTCGAGCGGAAGCGCATAGGTCGCTTCGGCATGGACGAGCTGCAGCCGGCCGCCGGTTGCCGGGGTCGCGGCGGGCACGATGCGCGCCAGCCGTTCGATGGCGGCGGCATTGGCCGATAGCCGCGCGGTGACTTCGGCACTGGCACCCTCGACGCTGTAGCCGAGTTTGGCGCCGGGCGGCACGTTCAATTCGGTGCGCGCCGAACGGACTTCGCTGATCAGCCCGATCAGCCATTCGATGTCGGCGCTGGCGGCCGCATCGGCCGGCAGGTCTGTCGCCACCCAGTGCGCCACCACCAGGTCATACGGCCGCGACCCCAGCTTGTGCCACAATTCCTCGGTCAGGAACGGCATCACCGGGTGCAGCATGACAAGGATCTGGTCGAGCGCCCAGCCGGTGACAGCGCGGGTTTCGGCGGCGATGGCCGGGTCGGCGCCTTCGGCCAGCAACGGCTTGGTGAGTTCCAGATACCAGTCGCAGAACCGGTTCCAGGTGAACTGGTAGACGGCATCGGCATAGGCATCGAAGCGGAAGGTCGCGATCGCGGTCTCCAGCGCCCGCGCGGTGGCGGCGACTTCGCCGATGATCCAGCGGTTGACCGCGGCGTTGGCGGGCGGTGGCGCGATCGATTGCGAGGCGCCGATGCCGTTCGACTGGCAGAATCGCGCCGCGTTCCACAGCTTGGTGGCAAAGTTGCGATAGCCCTCGACGCGCTTTTCATCGAGCTTGATGTCGCGACCCTGGCTCTCCATCGCGGTCAGCGTGAAGCGCAGCGCATCGGCGCCATATTTGTCGATGAGCACCAGCGGATCGACGGTATTGCCCTTGGATTTCGACATCTTGGCGCCCTTGGCGTCGCGGACGAGGCCGTGGCAATAGACGGTCTTGAACGGCGGCACGTCGTCCATGAAGTG
>JBBQKM010000128.1:0-7915 GCA_038326915.1 Sphingomonadales bacterium | reverse complement strand
ATGTGCCCAGCTTTGGTGATTATGGGCGATTGTCTCGCCGTCCGCTCGACGAAATGATCGCCGGCGCGCGGGTCGAGGTCGCGCCCTACAAGAAATCACCCGCCGATTTCGTGCTGTGGAAGCCCTCGACCCCCGAGCAGCCGGGCTGGGATTCGCCCTGGGGCCGCGGCCGGCCGGGCTGGCACATCGAATGCAGCGCGATGATCGCCGAGGCGCTGGGCACGACGATCGACATCCACGGCGGCGGCCAGGACCTGATCTTTCCGCACCACGAGAACGAACTGGCGCAATCCGCCTGCGCCCACGACGGCGCGCCGCTGGCGCAGATCTGGATGCACAACGGCTTCCTCAACATGGGCGGCACCGACAAGATGTCGAAGTCGCTGGGCAATGTGATGGGCGTGGACGAGTTGCTGGCGCAGGGCTGGCACGGCGAAGTCCTGCGCCTGGCGCTGCTTAGCGCGCACTACCGGCAGCCCCTGGAGTGGAATCCTGAACTGCTCGCCCAGTGCAAAAGCACGCTAGACACTTGGTATAGAGCATTAAGCATTCTGAAGAGAAAGCGGAGGCTGAAACCGAGTCGGGCATTTGTTGCGGCGCTATCCGACGATATCGATCTCTCCAGCGCACTTAGAGAAATATCCGCCAATGCATCGGAAGCACTTCAGCTCCGAGAACGCTATGATGTGGCGAAGCGCGAACGCCGGTCACAAGATGCTGCAGCTATTCTTAAAAAAGCGGGCCGGTCTGCCAGAGTTATGCTGGCAAACGGAAGTTTGCTCGGCTTTCTGTCCGAAAGCTCCGAATCGTGGTTCACTCAGCGCCGAAGTAAGTTTTTCGTGCGCTTTTTGTCGTTTTCAACAAGTGACGCATCGACCCGTATATCAAACGCTAGCGTAAAGCAGCGAATCGCCGCCCGCACCGCCGCCCGCGCCGCGAAAAACTTCGCCGAATCCGACCGCATCCGCGACGAACTCGCCGCCGCCGGCATCCTCCTCGAGGACGGCCCCGGCGGCACGACCTGGCGCCGCGCCTGACCTCCCTCTCCCGCAAGCGGGAGAGGGATTTATTGCGGGCGCAACGCCGTGTATTCTCGGGCGAAATGGGGGTTCCACCGATGCTGTCGCGCTGCCTGCTCGCCGCCGTCCTGCTCGCCAGCCCGGGGCTGGCGGCGCCGCGCGTCATCCCTGCGTCCGACCTGCTGATCCGCCAGTCGTCACCCAATCTGAGCTGGCGCTGGCGCGCGCCGCCCGAGGCCGCGACCCAGCCGGCGCTGCTGCAGCAACTGCGCACCGCCGCGCTCGCCGAGGCGAAAGCGGCCACGGCCGATGCCGCGCGCGATGCCGCCAGCGCGAAACGGGACGGCTTCCCTTTCCGCCGCTATGATTACATCACCGACTGGTCGCTCGCCGCCGATACGCCGCGGCTGCTGGCGCTTGCCGGCCAGACCTATGCCTATACCGGCGGTGCGCATGGCAACACCGGCTATGCCGCGAAAATCTGGGACAAGACGGCGAAGCGCGCCATCCCGATCGACGCTCTGTTTAGCGACTGGCCGCGCGCCCGCAAGCTGATCGAGCCGGCGTTCTGCCGCGCGCTGGCGGAGGAACAGAAGCGCCGCATCGGCGAGGCGACGCCGCCGAGCACGCCTTGCCCGAAACTGTCCGAACAGCCGATCGTGCCCTGGGGTGATCTCGGCACCGGCGCCCGCCAGTTCCGCGTCCTGGTCGCGCCCTATGTCGCCGGTTCCTATGCCGAAGGCTCGTATCTGATCACGGTGATGTGGCCCGATGCGCTGAAATCCCTCGTCAAGCCGGCCTATCGCAACGACCTGTTCGGCGACGCGGGTTAACGCCTCGCAAGCGGCGACGGCTTCGCCTATATCTGCCGCCATGTCGGAAACGCTCTATAATACCCGCATCCTGCGGCTTGCTGCCGAAACCGCCAATGCGGCGCGGCTCGACGCGCCGCAGGCCAGCGCCACAAAAGTCTCGCCGGTGTGCGGCAGCAAGGTCACCGCCGATATCGACCTCGATGCCGCCGGCCGCATTGCCCGCCACGGGCAGGAGGTGCGCGCCTGTGCGCTCGGCCAGGCCGCCGCAACCTTGGTCGGCGCCGATATCATCGGCAAGGACGCGAGCCAGATCGAAAGCGCCCGCACGGCGCTGGCCGATTGGCTCGCTGGGCGCAGCGACACGCCACCGGGCTGGCCGGGCTTCGATGTGTTTGCCCCGGCGCGGCCGCATCGGGCGCGCCACCCGTCGATCCTGCTCGCCTTCGATGCCGCGATCGCCGCCGCGCGCCTCGCTGCGGCAGCGCCGGCACCCAACGCCGTGACGGCCTGATCTTGGCAGCCGCCGAAGTTCCCGGCCTGCTGCCCGAGGCCGTCGTCTATCTCGGCGCCAGCGTCGTCCTCGTGCCGCTGTTCATTCGCGCCCGGCTCGGCGCCGTGCTCGGCTATCTCGCCGCCGGCATCATCATCGGGCCATCGCTGCTCGGGCTGATCACCGAGCCCGAACGCGTGCTGCAGTTCGCCGAATTCGGCATCGTGCTGCTGTTGTTTGTTATCGGGCTGGAATTGCAGCCGTCGCGATTATGGGCGCTGCGCCGCGACATTTTCGGGCTCGGCGCCGCGCAGGTCATCATCTGCGGGCTGGTGCTGACCGGGCTGGTGATGGCGCTGACCAGTCTTTCTTGGCAGGCGGCGCTGGTCGTCGGCCTGCCGCTCGGCCTGTCGTCGACGGCGCTGGTCATGCAGTTGCTCAACGAACGCAATATCGCCGGCACGGCCTTTGGCGAACGCAGTTTCTCGATCCTGCTGTTCCAGGATCTCGCCATCGTGCCGCTGCTGACCATCGTCGCCGCCCTCAGCCGCGTGCCCGATCCCGATGCCCTGCCCGGCTGGCAGATGGCGGCGATGACGGTCGCGGCGCTGGCCTTCCTCGTGCTCGTCGGCCGCTATCTGCTGCCCTGGGTGTTCCGCATCATCGGCACGCTGGGCGCACGCGAGGCGTTCGTGGCGGCGGCGCTGCTATCGGTGCTCGGCAGTGCGCTGCTGATGGCGTCGCTGGGGCTGTCGATGGCGCTCGGCGCCTTTGTCGCCGGTGTCATGCTCGCCGAATCGCCGTACCGCCATGCGCTCGAGGCCGATATCGAGCCGTTTCGCGGGCTGCTGCTCGGGCTGTTCTTCATGGCGATCGGCATGACGCTCGACCTGACCGTGGTGCGCGACCAGTGGCTGCTGGTTATCGCACTCGTCGTCGGGGTGATGGCGATCAAGACCGGCGTGATCCTGGCGCTGGCGCGCGGCTTTGGCACCGGCACGACGCGGGCGTTCCAGATGGGACTGCTGCTCAGCCAGGGCGGCGAATTCGGTTTCGTGCTGTTCGCCGAGGCCGAGCGCGGGCTACTGATCAGCCATCAGGCAGCACAATTGTTCGGCGCGGTGGTGACCGTATCAATGGCGCTGACGCCGCTGATCTTCCTCGCCGCCTCCCGGTTGCAGCCCAAGGTCGATCTCGCCACCAACCCCGCCGGCCCAGAAACCGCGACGCATGGCGATGGCGCCGACGGCCGCGTCGTCATCGTCGGGTCGGGGCGGTTCGGCCAGGTCATCGGCCAGATGCTGCGCGCGCGCGGCATCGAGGTGACAGCGATCGACCTCGATTCCGAACTGATCGAGGTGTCGCAGCGGTTCGGCGCCAAGGTCTATTTCGGCGATGGCCGCCGCATCGACATCTTGCGCGCCGCCGGCATCGGCGAGGCGGGGCTGCTGGTCTTTGCCATCGACGGCGCCTGGGATCCGGAGGCGACACTGGGGCCGATCCGCGGCCAATGGCCCGATCTCAAGATTCTCGCCCGCGCCTTCGATCGCACGCATCTGCTGGCGCTGCGCCGTGCCGGGGTGGAAACCGTAGTGCGCGAAACCTTTGACAGCGGCGTCCACATGGGCCGCGAGGCGCTGGAGGCGCTTGGCACGCCGATCGGCATCATCGACGCGATCGAGGCCGAATTCCGTCGCCGCGACGCCGAACGGCTCGATCTGCAATTGTGCAGCGGCGACATCACCGCCGGCGCCGACCGCATGATCCGCAGCCGGCTCGATTTCGATCCGGCGGCGCTCGGCGAAATCCCGATGGAAGAGGCCTAGCGGATTGCAGAAGGGTGACGCCGCGGCGCAGGCGGGCTAGACCGGCGGCGCAGCGCGTTTTCGGCGCCAAGGAGCCTCCCCATGACCCAGTCCCGCGAAATCCGCCTGACCTCGCGCCCCGTCGGCACGCCGACCGCCGCCAATTTCGAAACCGCGACGGTCGAGGTCAAGACACCCGGCGCCGGCGAAGTGCTGGTGCGCAATACCTGGATGTCGGTCGATCCCTATATGCGCGGCCGCATGTACGATCGCGCCAGCTATGTGCCGCCGTTCCAGATCGGCGAAGTGCTGCAGGGCGGCGCCTTGGGCGAAGTCGTCGAATCGAACGCCGAGGGCTTTGCCAAGGGCGATCTGGTGTCGTCGTTCTTCGGCTGGCGCGAGATGTTCACCGCCCCCGCCGCGGCGCTCGAAAAACTGCCGCGCGTCGCCAATGTGCCCGACCAGGCCTATCTCGGCGTGCTCGGCATGCCGGGGCTGACGGGCTATGCGGGGCTGCTCGAGATCGGCCAGCCCAAAGCCGGCGAGACGGTATTCGTATCGGGCGGCGCCGGCGCGGTCGGCTCCGTCGTTGCGCAGGTCGCGAAGATCAAGGGCTGCACGGTCGTCGCCACCGCCGGCAGCGATGCCAAATGCGACTGGCTGCGGTCACGCGGTGTTGATCATGCGATCAACTATAAAACCTGCGGAAACCTGCTCGATGCCGTGCGCGTCGCGGTGCCAAAGGGCACCGACGTCTATTTCGACAATGTCGGCGGCGAGCATCTGGAGGTCGCCATCGAGGTGGCGCGGCCCTTCGCGCGCTTTGCCGAATGCGGCATGATCTCCAACTACAACGACACTGGGCCGTCGGCGGGGCCGCGCAACATCATCCAGGTGGTCGGCAAATCGCTGCGCATCCGCGGCTTCATCGTCAGCGAGTTCGCCAGTTTGCGGCCGCAGTTCCTCGCCGACATGACCGGCTGGATCGCCGACGGCAAGCTGGCGTGGGAAGAAACCGTGCTGGACGGCGTCGACAAGGCGGGCGATGCCTTTATCGGGCTGTTTTCAGGCGGAAATACCGGCAAGATGCTGGTCAAGCTGTAAGCGGCGGCGCTGCCTGGGGGGAACCCGATCCGCCAGGCAACCGTTCCTACCGCAACCAATACGGTTACGGAAGGAAGTTTTCATGCGTCCCATCACCCATTTCGCTCGCAACTTTGCCATCGCTGTAGTGCTTGCCGGGTCGGTGCTCCCCGCGGCTGCCATGGCCGGCCAGAACGACCGCGCCATCGCCGCCATCGCCGAAGCCAAGGGCAAGATCAGTGCCGGTGCCTCGGTCGGTGCCAGCACCGAAGCGCTGGGCCTGCAGACGCGCGCCAAGGCCTCGCTGAACGACGCCGAAGCGCTGCTGTCGAAGGGCAAGAAGGAAGCAGCCATCGCGTCGGCACAGCAGGCCAGCCTGCTCGCCGACCAGGCGATCGCGCTGACCAGCAACAAAAAGGCGATGGCCGCTGAAAACGCCGTCGGCAATGCCGAGGCCGCCGCCGCGTCGGCGCAGCAGTCGGCGACGGTTGCAGCCGAACAGGCCGCTGCCGCCAATGCCCGCGCCGACATGGCGATGCAGGCCCCGGCACCGGTGCCCCCGACAACGACGACGACCACGACGGTCGCCAGCAGTGACGTTGTCGCCGTAGCGCCGGCCCCGATCGTCAAGAAGAAGTCGACCTATCGCAAGACCACGACGAAGAAGCCCGCCGCGGTCAAGACGACGACGGTTGTCACCACCAACCAGTAAGCTGCAATCGCCCCCGGGCCATCAGGTCCCGGGGCGTTCAGCCATGGTCCGGGGTATGGCGCACGCCCCAGGCCGGGGACAGATCTTCGAGCACCGCATCGATGCATTCGACCCGCGCCCGCAGGCTGATCCCATCGGCAAAGGCCAGGGTGATGCTGTCGTCGCCGCTCGCCGTCACCGCCAGCAGGTCGAGCATCGCATCGGGGTCGCGCGGCCAGCCCTGCTGCTGCACGCCGAGCACCGTTTCGATCCGCAAGGCCGTCCGCGTCCGCGTCCGGTCGGGCATTTCCCAGCGGTAGCGGCTGGCAATCAGCACCAGCCGCCGGGCGCCGCGATCATATCCGACATCGCCCGCCCGCACGATCGCATCCTGCATCAGCGCCGACAGCACCGGCAGATCGCCGGCATCCCCGGCGATAAGGGTCAGGCGATCATCGTCTGCCATCACCCGTCCGAAATGCGTTCGATGTCCGCACCGACCGCCGACAGCTTTTCCTCCAGCCGTTCATAGCCGCGATCGAGGTGATAGACCCGGCTGACGGTGGTTTCGCCCGTCGCCGCCAGCCCGGCGAGCACGAGGCTCATCGAGGCGCGCAGGTCGGTCGCCATGACCTGGGCCCCGTGCAGCCCGGCGACGCCGCGCACCATTGCCGATCGCCCCTGCACCGTCACATCGGCGCCCATGCGCGCCAGCTCGGGCACATGCATAAAACGGTTTTCAAAGATCGTTTCGGTCAGCAGCGACGCGCCGTCGGCCACCGTCAGCATCGCCATGAACTGCGCCTGCATGTCGGTCGGGAAGCCCGGATAGGGCGCTGTCGAGACGTTGATGCCGTGCAGGCCGTTGACGCGCTTCACCGACAGGCCATCCTTCGTCGGCGTGATCTCCACCCCCGCCTCGCGCAGCAGTTCGAGAGTCGAACCGAGCACATCCTCGCGCACGCCGACCAGTTCGACTTCGCCGCCGGTGATGGCGGCGGCGCAGGCATAGCTGCCCGCCTCGATACGGTCGGGCATCACCGCATAGGTCGCGCCGTGCAGGTCGCGCACGCCTTCGATCTGCAGGGTTTCGGTGCCGATGCCCTGTATGTGGGCGCCCATGGCAACAAGGCAATTGCACAGGTCGATGATTTCGGGTTCGCGCGCGACATTTTCGAGGATCGACGGCCCGCGCGCCAGCACTGCCGCCATCACGGCATTTTCGGTGGCGCCGACGCTGACCATCGGAAAAACATAGCGGCCGCCGGGCAAGCCGCCCTTGGCGGTCGCCTTCACATAGCCGGCGGCAAGCTCGATCTCCGCACCCAGATGCTCGAGCGCCTTCAGATGCAGGTCGATCGGCCGGTTGCCGATGGCGCAGCCGCCGGGCAGCGACACCGTCGCCTCGCCGGCGCGCGCCAGCAACGGCCCGAGGACAAGGATCGAGGCGCGCATTTTCCGCACGATGTCATACGGCGCCACCGTCGAGGTGATGCGGTTGGCGCGCACCGTCATGACGCGGCCGAATTCTTCGGGGTGGGTGCCCTCGATCGTCGTCGACAGGCCATGGTTGTTGAGCAGATGGCCGAAGGTATCGATGTCGGCGAGGCGCGGCAGGTTGCGCAGGGTCAGCGGTTCGTCGGTCAGCAGCGCGCACGGTAGCAGGGTCAGCGCGGCGTTCTTGGCACCGGAGATGGGAATGCGGCCTTTTAGCGGGCGGCCACCGCGAATGACGATCTGGTCCATGCAACGGGTCTAGCGGCTGTCCCCGATGATGGGAAGCGGCGCCGCCGGGCGCAGTAGCGAGACGCTGTAGATGGCAAGGCCCAGCCAGATGCAGCCGAACGCCGCCAGCCGCCACGGATCGAGCGTTTCGCCGAACAGGACGATGGTGTTCCAGCTCGCCCTATTACTGTTCGGCGAAACGCACGATACCTGGCGGCGGGCGGCGGTCGGCTGCAAAAGGCTGGGCCGTGCCCACAAAAACGGCTCGCAACAGCGCCCCGCAGAAA
>JBBQKM010000127.1:0-7943 GCA_038326915.1 Sphingomonadales bacterium | reverse complement strand
GGGCGCTGGGCTGCGCCTGGCGCGCTCGGGCCGCTGCGCAGCAAACGGGCGCCCGGTGCCCCCCCCGCCCGCCACTGTGTCGTGCCACCCGGGCGGTGTCACCTTGCTGTCCGGCCTTCCGGACCTTGCGGCCCCTTGGCGTTCCGGCGCGGCGTGCCTTCCCTGGTCACGGCACTTTCGTGAGGCGGTCCGGCACCCGAAGTTGCCCTTCCTTCCCACTGGACCGATCGCTTCCGGTGGTCCCCTTCGCTGCCGTTTGCACGGCTGCTCCGGTTTCACGCCCTGGCGCTCGCCCCAGCCATGCTGTCCGCTGTGGAATTCCCGGCTTGCACCCGGAATGCCGGCTTCGGCTTGGCTATAACCGTTTCATTTCCTTTGGCTTTTCAGCCTCTGTCAATTCCCGGCTACAAGTGAATGGTCTCACCAATCGCTGAGTCGCAAAAGCGAAATATTGGCGTTTTGGCCTGTGGATAACGGGGATATCGGGGATAACACTATCTCCCCTCCCTGCAAGGGAGGGGTCGGGGGTGGCTGTCTATCCCGACGGTGACGAATCGGTGGCGCGCGACTCACCCACCCCCGGCCCCTCCCTTGCAGGGAGGGGAGAAGCGCGTCAGTTCCGTTCCACCGCGATCGCCGTCGCTTCGCCGCCGCCGATGCACAGCGCCGCGACGCCGCGCTTGCCGCCGGTGCGTTCGAGCGCGGCGACCAGCGTCGCGATGATCCGCGCCCCCGAAGCGCCGATCGGATGGCCGAGCGCCGTCGCGCCGCCGTGGATGTTGAGCTTGTCGCGCGGAATGCCCAAATCGTGCATGGCGATCATCGCCACGGTGGCGAACGCCTCGTTGACCTCGAACAGGTCGACATCGCCGATCGTCCAGCCGGCCTTGGCCAGCACCTTTTCGATCGCCGGCACCGGTGCGGTGGTGAACTTGCCGGGTTCCTGGGCATGGGCGGCATGGGCCACGATGCGCGCGCGCACCGCCAGGCCGTCGCGCGCCGCGGTGCTCGCCAGGCTGAGCACCAGCGCCGCGGCACCATCCGAAATCGACGAGGCATTGGCGGCGGTGATGGTGCCGTCCTTGGCAAAGGCCGGCTTCAGGCCTGGAATCTTGTCGGGCCGTGCCTTGCCGGGCTGTTCGTCGGTGGCCACCACCGTGTCGCCGCCGCGCCCCGGCACCGTCACCGGCGTCACTTCATCGTCGAAAGCGCCCGACGCGATGGCGGCCGTGGCGCGGTTGAGGCTTTCGATCGCATATTCGTCCTGCGCCGCGCGCGTGAACTGGTAATCGCGGGCGCTTTCCTCGGCAAAGGCGCCCATCAGCTTGCCGGGGTCATAGGCGTCTTCCAGCCCGTCGAGATACATCGAATCCTTCACTGCATCATGGCCGATGCGCGCCCCGGCGCGGTGCTTGGTCAGCAGGTACGGCGCGTTCGACATGCTCTCCATGCCGCCCGAAACGATATATTCGGCAGTGCCGGCGAGCAGCGCGTCATGCGCCATGATCGTCGCCTGCATGCCCGAGCCGCACATCTTGTTGACGGTGGTAGCCTCCACCGACAGCGGCAGCCCGGCACCCAAGGCCGCCTGGCGCGCCGGCGCCTGGCCCAGCCCGGCGGGCAGCACGCAGCCCATGAAGATCTGGCCGACCTTGGCGGCATCGACCCCTGAGCGCTCGACCGCCGCCTTGACCGCCACCGACCCGAGCTGCGTCGCCGAAACGCCGGCAAGCGCGCCCTGGAAACCGCCCATCGGCGTGCGGGCGAAACCGGTGATGACGACGGGATCGATCGGCAGGGTCATGGCAATATCCTCGGGCAATGCGATAGCATGGCGCACATAGGCCGCCCAGCGACCGACTCCAAGTGCGAGGCATCATGCAGCTCAACCATGTCACCCTGCCGGCCGACGATTATGACGCCAGCCTGGCCTTTTATGTCGCGCTGGGGCTGACCCAGATCGTCGCCGCGCCGCCGCGCTATGCCCGCTTCGAAATGGCGGGTGGCGCGACCCTGTCGTTCGAAGTCGTCGACGGCAATCGCGCCGGGGCTGCCGAAATCTTCCTGCATTGCGATAATGTCGATGCGGAATACGCCGCTGCCGTGGCGCGCGGCGTGGTGTTCGATGCGCCGCCGCGCGACGCGGATTATCTGTGGCGCCGCACCGAAACCCGCGATCCCGCCGGTAACCGCATCATCCTTTACCACGCCGGCCGCAACCAGCGCTTCCCGCCGTGGCGAATCGACGGCCGCACCGGCGACTAGGACGTGGGTCCGATCGGCCTCGCCGGGCGTTCCCCTTTCGCAACCATCACGACAGGAACCCGCCATGAACATTCCCGAAAACGCCATCATCGCCATCGCCGACGGTGAAAAGCTCAACCTGTTCCGCAACACCGGCGATGCCGCGACGCCGGCGCTGACGGCGATTCCCGAACCCGAAATCTCGAGCGAAAACATGGGCTCGGGCAGCCGCCACCAGAGCAGCGCCGCCAATCCCGATGACAGCCAGCAGAATGAAGACAGTTTTGCCGCCGGCATCGCGTCGGAACTCAACAAGCGCGTGCTCGACGGCAAGATCGACAATCTGATCATCGTCGCGGCGCCGCGCACCCTCGGCGAACTGCGCAAACACTATCACAAGGCGCTGAGCGCGGTGCTGGTCGGCGAAATCGCCAAGGATCTGACCGGGCATTCCGCCAGCGACGCCGCGGCGATCATCGCGGCGGCCTGACCCGGCCGGCGGGTGTCAGGCGGCGCGCACCCCCTGTTCGCCGCCGCCCGTCAGCAGCACGCTCTGCACACCGTCGACGATGCGGAAAACCGTGCCCTGCGGCGCATCGTCGGCGACGCGCACGCCATGCCAGTCGTCGCCGCCGACGAGCAGCCCGCGCAACACCCGCGCGGTGATGCCGTGGCTGATCGCTAGCACCGGCCGCGCCGGGTCGAGCCCATCGAGCCAGCTTTGCAGCCGTGCCGCGATCGCCGGGAACCATTCACCATTGGGCGGCTCGACCGCGAAAAGCCGACGGTCGGCATCGACGATCGGGCCGGTTTCGGCGACGATGTCGGCATAATAACGCCCCTCCCAGTCGCCGACGTCGATTTCGAGCAGGCGCTTGTCCTGCCGCCAGTCGAAGAATGGGTGGCAGAGATGTTCGCCGACGATCGCCGCGGTCTGCTGGGTGCGGCCCGATGGCGACACCCACAGGTCGCGATCAGGTTTTGGCCCCAGCGCCTGCGCCAGCGCCGCCCCCATCGCCTCGGCCTGGGCGATGCCGGCGCGAGTCAGCGGCGTGTGCGCCATGTGCCCCTGCATCCGCGCGGCGGCGTTGAACACGGTTTCGGCGTGGCGGGCGAGAATGATATCCATATCGGTGCATCTGTAGCAGCAAGGCCACACTTCGCCACTACCGCTGCGCGCCGCGCACGCTATAGTCGCGGCCGAACCGACCCGGTGGGCAAACAAGGACTGTAAATGAAGGCGACGGTCGAACGCGCGACGCTGCTGAAATGCCTGGCGCATATCCAGTCGGTGGTGGAGCGCCGCAATACCATTCCGATCCTGTCGAACGTGCTGATCGAGGCGCGGTCCGATGGCCTGCGGCTGATGGCGACCGATCTCGACCTGCAGGTCGTCGAAACCATCCCGGCGGCGATCGATCTCAACGGCGCGACGACCGTCAGCGCGCACACGCTGTTCGATATCGTCCGGAAATTGTCGGAAGGCAGCCAGGTCGAACTCGCCGTTGCCGGTGACAAGATGACCGTGGTGGCCAACCGCTCGCGGTTCAGTCTCGCGACCTTGAAGCGCGACGACTTCCCGGTCATCGCCGAAACCGAGCTGCCGACGGTGTTCAGCCTGCCGGCCAAGGACCTGCGTGAGCTGATCGACAGCACGCGCTTTGCGATTTCCACCGAGGAAACCCGCTATTATCTCAACGGCATCTATATCCATGCCGTCGAAGGCGCGACGCCAAAGCTGCGCGCCGTCGCCACCGATGGCCACCGGCTGGCGCGGATCGAACTCGATCTTCCCGACGGTGCCGCCAATATGCCGGGCGTCATCGTGCCGCGCAAATGCGTCGGTGAGGTGCGCAAGCTGCTCGATGAATATGGCGACGATGCGCTGATCGAGATTTCGCTGTCGACGTCGAAAATCCGCTTCCGCTTCAGCCCCGAGGCGACGCTGACGTCAAAGCTGATCGACGGCACCTTCCCCGATTACAGCCGGGTCATCCCGACGGCGAACGATCGCATCCTGAAAATCGACACGCGCAGCCTGTCCGAAGGCGTCGATCGCGTCGCCGCCATCGCGACGACCGAAAAGACCCGCGCGGTGAAGCTGGCGCTGGGCCGCGACAAGGTCACGCTGTCGGTCACCAGCCCCGAAAACGGCACGGCCGCCGAAGAAGTGCCGGCCGAATACACCTCGCCGGAGTTCGAGGTCGGCTTCAACTACCGCTATCTGCTCGATATCCTCGGCCAGGTCGGCAGCGATCAGGTCGATGTCCATCTCGCCGACGCCGCGGCGCCGACGCTGATCCGCGAAAGCGATGACAGCCGGGCGCTGTATGTGCTGATGCCGATGCGGGTCTGACCGTCTCCCCTCCCGCCTGCGGGAGGGGCCGGGGGTGGGGGTGTCGCTAGCTCCGAACCAGCCGCTCCGCCAGGATATGCCGCACCGTCGGCTGCATGCGGGCATTGTAGCGCGCCAGCACCGGATGTTCGCCGCCGGTGCCGAAGTGGGTGACGAGATCGCGCCCGGTCCAGTAATGCAGCGCAAAGCCCGGGCCTTCGGCGACGATCATGTCGCGGCCATCGGGGTGTTCGCCATCAAGGCTGCGGAAATCGATCGCCACCTGCGGCGCTGATGACGGACAGACCGCGAGCGTGGTGCCGCCCCAGCCGGTGACGATGGCGCGGTGCAAATGGCCCGATACCATGCGGATGACATGGCGCTGCGGCGCGATGATGGCGTGCAGCCGCCGCACCCAGGGCGCATCGAGATCCTCGGTCATCCAGCCATTGCCGGTTTCGATGGGCGGATGGTGGAGGACGATGATCGTCGGCTTGGCCGATGCAGCGAGCTCGGCGCTCAGCCAGTCGCCGCGCACGGCATCGAAACCGCCGCCATGCTGCCCTTCCTCGACGGTATCGAGAACGAGGATGCGCAGCGGCCCGGCATCGACTGCATATTGAACAAAGCCGCCCGCGATCCGCGGCGTATCGGGGAAAACACTGCAAAAATTGTCCCGACTGTCATGGTTGCCCACCGCCAGCAGCACCGGGAACGGCAGCGCGTCGCACAGCGCCTTCAGCGTGCGATACGAGGCAAGGGTGCCGGATTCGGTCAGGTCGCCGGTGGCAAGCAACAGGTCGGGCTGCGGCGACAGCGCCAGCAGGCTGGCGATCACATCATCGAAACGCCGGCGATTCAGCTCCGCCGGGTCGTCCGGCTGGAAGCCCAGGTGAATATCGGTGACCTGTGCGATCAGCATCGGTCGGTCTGTTGTCCCCCTTGGCCGATAGCTACGTCGGCCGATGACAAAGTGACGCAACGGCCGTGCCGGCGCAAGGTTAACCATGAGCGGTGAAAATCAGCGCCCGCCATCCGCCAATATGGCACGCGCGGCATTGTGGCCGGGCGCCCCGGTGACCCCGCCGCCGGGGTGGGTGCCGGCGCCGCACATATAAAGCCCGGGGATCGGCCCACGATAGCTGCCATGGCCGAGCATCGGCCGCGCCGAAAACAGCTGGTCGAGCGTCAGCCGCCCATGGAAGATATCGCCGCCGATCAGCCCGAAATCGCGTTCGAGGTCGAGCGGCGACTTGATCATGCGACCAAGCACCGATGCCGCAAAACCCGGCGCAAATCGGTCGACCGTCGCGATCATCAGGTCGGCAACCGTGTCGCGATGGTCGTCCCAGTGCATGCCGTTCGGCAATTCGGGCGCGACATGCTGGCAGAACAGGCTGGCGACATGCTGTCCCGGCGGCGCCAGGCTGTCGTCGAGCGTCGACGGAATCAGCATTTCGACGATCGGTGCCTGCGACCAGCCGGCCTGGCGGGCGTCGATCCACGCCTGTTCCATGTAGGCGAGCGACGGCGCCAGGATGATCCCGGCCGAAAGATGCGGGCCAGCGCCGGGCTTGCAGGTGAAATTCGGCAGTTCCGAAAGCGCGACATTCATCCGGAACGTGCCGGAACCCGATTTGTAGCGGGCAATGCGGGCGCGGAAATCATCGCCGAGGTGGTGCGGATCGATCAGCCGTTCGTACAATATCCGCGGGTGGACGTTCGAAATGACGCGCCTTGCCCGGATGGTGTCGCCATTTTCGGTGGTCACCCCGGTGGCGCGGCCACGTTCGACGAGCACATCGGACACTTCGCAATCGGTGCGGATGCTAACGCCGAGGCTCAAGCACGCCCGCGTCATCGCCTGGGTGATGGCGCCCATGCCGCCGATGGCATGGCCCCAGGCGCCCTTGACGCCGTTCACCTCGCCGAAAACATGGTGGAGCAGCACATAGGCCGAGCCCGGCGCATAGGGCGAGGCATAGTTGCCGACGATGCCATCAAAGCCCAGCACCGCCTTGATCGGCGCCGATTCGAACCAGCCGTCGAGGAATTCGCCCGCCGATGTGGCGAACAATTCGAGCAAGACCCGCCGCTCATCCATCGTCAGCCGCCGCAGCCGGTTGCCGAGCCGCGCCGCACCAAGCAGTTCGGGGATGGCCGCGCGCCAGCTGCCATCGGTGAGATTGGGCGGAATTTCGAGTACGAGGTCGCGCAAAAGATCGGCGATCGTCTCGAGTTGCGCCTCATAGGCCGGCAGTGCAGCGGCGTCTTTCTCGGAAAACTTAGCGATTTCGGCCCCCGAACCACCGCCGCCGGTCAGCAGATAGCGGCCATCATCGGTCGGCAGGAAGTTCGAATAGGGCCGGTTGACGATGGTCAGCCCGTGGCGATGGAGCTCGAGATCGGCAATCACTCGCGGGTTGAGCAGCGAAACCGTATAGGCGGCGACCGAATTGCGAAAACCCGGGTGGAATTCCTCGGTCACCGCCGCGCCGCCGGTCACGCCGCGGCGTTCGAGAACGGTGACTTTCAGCCCCGCCTTGGCCAGATAGGCCGCGCAAACGAGGCCGTTGTGGCCCCCGCCGATGATGACGGCATCGGTATCCGCTGCGCTCAAGACCCTGTCCTTTGTGGTTTCGACCGTCCCTAGCACGGCGCCGGCGGTCTGCCAGCTATCCCGCCACGCGCGCTGCTGCGCTCGGCTGCAGCGCGACCCGCGCCGGTGCCGCCACCGGCGTCCGCCGCACCCCGCCGCTATCCCCGCCATGCCCGCCTTCGCCATAGTGATAGCCGTGGCAGGTGGCGCAACTCGCCGTGACATTGGTCTTGACCCGGGTTGAACCATGGCAATCGCGGCATTGCGCCACCGGCGGCAGCAGCACGTCGCTCGCCAGTTTCGACGTGGTGGCGCCCTTGTGGCACGCCGTGCAGGCGGCATCGCCGGTCTTGCCGTCATAGCTGTCGTGCTCTTTGTGCGGGAACCGGCCCTTGGGCAGGTAATGATCAGTCAGTGTCACCGGCGCGATGGCATAGCGCAGCGCGGCGTTGGGCGCGCCTGTATCGACGACGCCATGGCAATCTGCACAGACGCCGCCGCTGGAAAAGATGCCGGCAATCGCCGCATCGGCGCGGGCACGGGCTTCGCCGGGGCTGGTGAGGCGCAGATCGGCGGCCTCGAGCTCCGCCATCCGCCCCGGGGCGCGGCGTTCGAAGGCGAGGCGCTGCACCCCGGCGCGCGGGCTCAGCGCCTGGCTCAGGTAGAAATCGCGGATGATGCCGGCGACCTGCTGCGGCTTGCCATGCGGCAGGGTGCGCACCACGCCGCCGTCGCGCGCGAACGCAAGGTCGTGGCAGGCGCCGC
>JBBQKM010000126.1:0-7951 GCA_038326915.1 Sphingomonadales bacterium | reverse complement strand
TATGTCGTCGTCGGGCTGCTGCTCGGCGCGCTGCTGCCCTATCTGTTCGGCGGCATGGCGATGACGGCGGTGGGACGCACGGCCTCGGCGGTGGCGCAGGACATTCGCGCCCAGTTCAAGGAAAACCCTGGCATCGCCGATCGCAGCGTGCGGCCGGATTATGCGCGCACGGTGGGCCTTGTCACCGCCGGCGCCATCCGCGAAATGATCGTGCCGTCGCTGCTGCCGGTGCTGGCGCCGGTGGTGGTGTATTTCGCCATCACCGCGGTTTCGACGCAGGGCAACGGCTTTGCGGCGCTGGGCGCGCTGCTGATGGGCGTCATCGTCTCGGGGCTGTTCGTCGCCATTTCGATGACGTCGGGCGGCGGCGCCTGGGACAATGCGAAGAAGGTCATCGAGCAGGGCGCCTATGGCGGCAAGGGCAGCCCGGCGCACCAGGCGGCGGTCACCGGCGACACAGTCGGCGACCCGTACAAGGATACCGCCGGGCCGGCGGTGAACCCGATGATCAAGATCACCAATATCGTGGCGCTGCTGCTTTTGGCGGCGCTGGCAGGGCATTGAGGCGCAGCGCCGCGCGCGCGTAGCGGCCCGATTGCGCAGCAATCGTCTGCTACGCGCCGACAGGCGCAAGACCGGCCGGCGGGGCGGCGGGGCCTTCCCCCGCCGAACCCGTCCGACGCCAGCGCGGGCTTTGCCCGCGCTCTTCTTCGTCAGCCTTCGTCGGCCAGCACCCGCGCCCGCAGCGCCCGCGCATCGTGCAGGGCGTTGTGCGGCACGTCGCTCGCCGCGGCGCTGTTGAAATCGAAGATATCGACGAGTTCGAACCGCAAAGTCGGCACCGGCAGCATCTTGCCCGGCCCGGTGATGAGCAGCCGCGCCGCATGGGCGATATCTTCCGGCCAGTCGGCAATGATCAGCGGCGAGCCGGCGGCGGCAAGGAAATCCGCGAAATCGCGGGCAACATCGCGGCGTGGCCGTTGCGGCACCTGCAATACCGGGATGACATGCATCGCGACCCAGCGCTGCGGCCGCCGGCAGGTGATCGCGGCATAGAAGGATGGCAGCGCTGCATCCTCCGGCACCAGCGCAATCGACACCAGGTCGCCGCAAAAGCCATTATATTCCGCATCGATGAAGTAGCGCATCGCTGGCCCTCGCCGGTTGTCCGGGTGCGCAACATCTGTTAAATGATCGACGTCCATCGGCAAGGGAGGGGCAAAGATGACCACGATCGCATTGCTCGCTGTCTCCCGCAGCTGCGTTGGCCTGCGCCGCAAACCGGCCTGACCGACCACCCGGCGCTCCGGCGCCATCCCGACCACCGATAGACCAGAGGCACACGCGCTACAGCCGCGTGTGAAACCGCCATGAACCCGTCGCCGAGCCGCGACACGGCCCCGATGCGGGACGTGTTTGCCTTTGTCTTCCAGCATTGGCTGCAGCAGCGTGGCCGTGCGCTGCTGATCATCGGCGCCATGTCGCTGGCGACGGTTACCGAGATTTTCGTGCCGGTCGAGGCCGGCAAGCTTGTCGACGCGCTGGCGCTGGGTGATGTCGGGCGGCCGGCGGCGCTGGCGGCCTTTGCCACGATGGCGGCGCTGGGCGCGGCGATGGTCGCGCTGCGCCATGTCGCCTGGTGGAACATCGTGCCGTTCAGCCTGAATATCATGTGCAATGTCGCGCAGCAGGCGTTTCACCGTGTCCAGCGGCTGTCGACCGATTGGCACGCCAACAGCTTTTCCGGGTCGGTGCAGCGCAAGATCACCCGCGGCAGGTGGGCATTCGATTCGATCGACGATGTCGTGCTGCTGGCGCTGCTGCCATCGCTGACGGTGCTGGTCGGATCGATGCTGCTGCTCGGCGCGCGGGCGCCGGTGCTCGGGCTGGTGATGGCGGTCGGTGCCGTCGCCTACATCGCGCTGACGGTGCTGCTGGCGGCGCGCTGGATCGCGCCGGCGTCGCGGCTGTCGAACGCCTGGGATACCAAGATCGGCGGCGTGCTCGCCGATGCGATCGGCAGCAATGCCGTCGTCAAGGCGTTTGCCGGGGAGGCGCGCGAAGACCGGCGGCTGTCGCACACCGTGGCGAAATGGCAGCAGCGGACGCGGCGGACGTGGAATCGCCATACCTATGCCGGCACAGGGCAGCTCGCCCTGCTGTGGCTGATGCGGCTGTCGGTGACCGGCACGGCGCTGTGGTTGTGGTGGCAGGGCCGGGCGACGCCGGGCGACGTGACCTATGCGATCACCGCCTATCTGGTGGTGCACGGTTACCTGCGCGACATCGGCCAGCATGTGCATCATTTGCAGCGCGCGGTGAACGAGATGGAGGAACTGGTGGCGCTGCATGATGTGCCGCTGGGCATTGCCGACCATGATGGCGCGGCGCCGATCGATGTGCCGAACGGCGAGATCCGCTTCGACAATGTCACCTTCCGCTATGGTCCGCATGTGGCGCCGTTGTATCAGGGCCTCGATGTCGTCATCCCGGCCGGGCAGCGGGTCGGGCTGGTCGGGCGGTCGGGATCGGGCAAGACGACGTTCGTGAAGCTGATCCAGCGGCTGTACGAGGTCAGCGATGGCCGGCTGACCATCGATGGCCGGGATGTCAGCATGGCGACGCAGGAATCGCTGCGCCGGCAGATCGCCATCGTGCCGCAGGAACCGATCCTGTTTCATCGCAGCCTTGCCGAAAACATCGCCTATGCCCGGCCCGATGCCAGCCTCGCCGAAATCGCGGCGGCAGCGCGGCTCGCCAATGCGCATGATTTCATCGCGAAACTGCCCAAGGGCTATGCGACGCCAGTCGGCGAACGCGGCGTCAAGCTGTCGGGCGGTGAACGGCAGCGCGTCGCGCTGGCGCGGGCATTCCTCGCCGATGCGCCGATCCTGATCCTCGATGAAGCGACGTCGAGCCTCGATTCGGAAAGCGAGAGCCTGATCGCGCAGGCGATGGAGCGGTTGCTGGTCGGCCGCACCTCGATCGTCATCGCGCACCGGCTGTCGACGGTCCGCAATCTCGATCGCATCCTGGTGTTCGAAACCGGCAGGATCGTCGAGGACGGGACGCACGATGGCCTGCTGCTGCGCGCGGACGGCCATTACCGTCGGCTGTTCGACCATCAGGAGGGCAACATCATCGCGCTGGCGGCGGAATAGACCGGCTATCGGATCCTTGCCGCCAGCCACTTCGCCGCCTGCCCCGGTGTCTGCTTGTCGGTGTCGCGATCGGCCTGCCAATTGGCTTCGCGCATGGTTTCCACCGGGATCTTGCCGTCGAGCCCTGCCAGCCTTGCGGCGAGGTCGGGCCGGTGCGGGCCGACGAGCAGCAGCGCATCATAGGCCGGCAGCGCGCCGCGCGGGTCGCTGAGCAGCACCAGGTCCTCGGCGGCGATGCGGCCGTCGCTGGAAAACGCCGTGATGACATCGGCGTCGCCGCCGCCTAGCGCGCGCACCATCAGGGTCGGCGTATAGGCGGTCAGCGCCTTGAACTTCAGGCCATAGACGCGTTGCAGCGCGGCCCATTCGGGACGCTGCTGAAACTCGATATCGGTGGCGAGGCGCAGGCCCGGGGCGCGGCCGGCGAGATCGACAAGGCTGGTGATGCCCAGCCGCGTGGCGGTGTCGCGCCGCATCGCCAGCGCATAGGCGTTTTCAAAGCCGAGCGAGGCCGCGACCTGCACCCGGTGGCGCGCCGGCAGTTCGCGGCGCAGCGTCGCCAGCATGTCGGCGCGCGGCACGGCATCGCTGCGGTGGAGCACGGCGTCCCAAAGCGTGCCCGAATAATCGACATAGACATCGATGTCGCCGGCAGCGAGCGCGCGGAATGCCACCGCCGAGCCAAGGCCTGATCGCACCGTTGCCGGGATGCCCTGCGCGCGCAGCCGGTCGGCGATGAGTTCGGCAAGGATATATTGTTCGGAAAAATTCTTGGCGCCGACGACGACGGCGCGGCTGGTGCTGGCCGGTGGCTGCGCGCTCGCCCGCCAGCCGAGCACGCCGGCGACGAGGCTGGCGAGCAGCACGAGGCTGAGCAGCGCGCGCCGCGGCCGGCCCTGCGCCAGTCCGGTTTCGGCCTGCGCCAGCGCCAGATCGACGATGATCGCCAGCGCCGCCGCAGCGATGCAGCCAGTGGTGACCAGCGTCCAATCCTCGAGCTGGAGACCGGCGAAGATCAGGTCACCAAGGCTTTTCTGGCCGACGGTGGTGGCCAGCGTCGCGGCGCCGATCGTCCAGACAGCGGCCACGCGCAGCCCGCCCATGACGATCGGTGCTGCCAGCGGCAGTTCGACCTGCAGCAGCCGCTGCCGCCGCGTCATGCCGATGCCATCGGCGGCGTCGATCGTTTCGGGGGCAACGCTGGCCAGCCCGTCGCTGCCGCCGCGCAGCAGCGGCAGCAGCGCATAGAGCGCCAGCGCCAGCAGCGACGGCAGCAGGCCGAGGGCCGGCACGCCGAACCCCGCGAGCCGCTGCGTCAGGCCGCCGACCAGAAGCAGCAACGGGTAGAACAGCGCCAGCAGCGCCAGCGCCGGAACCGTTTGGATCACGCCGGCGGCAGCGAGCACGATCCCGCGCAGCCGCGGCCGGCGGGCCATCAGCAGCACCAGCGGCACCGCGACGGCAATCGCCAGCGCCAGCGCCGCCGCCGACACGCCAAGATGCGCCGCCAGCCGATCGGGCAGCATGGCGACGGCGCGGCTCCACTGCGCGTTCATTTTAACAATTCCGTGATGCGCCGCGCCTGGTCGACAGGCGACCCGACCAGCGCCTTCACGGCGGGATGGTCGCTGCGCACCATTGCCGCCGGCGTGCCATCGGCGACGATGCGGCCGCCATCGAGCACCCCGATGCGATCAGCACGGGTCAGTGCGTCGGCAAGATCATGGGTGACCATGACGATGGTGAGGCCCTGGTCGCGGTGCAGCTCCACCAGCTTGTCGGCCAAGCTGGCGCGGGTTTCGGGGTCGAGCGCGCCAAAGGGTTCATCGAGCAGCAGCAGCTTCGGCGCCGCCGCCAACGCGCGCGCCAGGCCGACGCGGCTGGCCTGGCCGCCCGACAATTGCCGCGGGAACCGCGCGGCGAACGCCTGCGGCAATTCGACAAGATCGAGCAGCGCGCACACCCGTGCCGCAATGGCCGCCGCATCGCTGCCGAGCAGGCGCGGGACCGCTGCGATGTTCTCGGCGATCGTCCAGTGCGGGAACAGCCCGACGCCCTGGATGGCATAGCCGATGCCGCGGCGCAGTGCCGGCGGATCGGCGGCGGCGACATCGGCGCCATCGATACGCACGCACCCGCTGTCGGCGGCAATCAGCCGGTTGGCGAGGCGCAGCAGCGTCGTCTTGCCGGCCCCCGACGCGCCGGTCAGCGCCACGAACGCGCCGGCGGGAATGGCGAGATCGACGCGGTCGAGCACCGTCGCACCGCCGCGCTGCACGCTGGCTTCGACATATTCGAGGCGGGGAATGGCCGGCACCGGCCGACCTTGGCGGGCGCTGTGGCATCGGGCAAGGGCGGTCGTGGCCACGGGTCATGCCGGACCGCGGGGCTGGCGCGGCCGGGGCGTTTCAGGCAAGGCAGCGCGCGTGCCGCTCGCCCAAAAACCGCCCCGCCTGCTCGCGCTGATTGCCGTTGCCGCCGGCTGCCTCGCGGCCATGGGCTTTGCGCCCTATGGCCTGTGGGTGATGCCGGTCGCCGGCATCGCCGTGCTGCTGGCGCTGATCGCGGCGGCGCCGTCCCTGCGCCGCGCGGCCTTCTGGGGCTGGCTGTTCGGCGTCGGCCATTTCGGCGTCGGGCTGACCTGGATCGCGCAGGCGTTCACCTATCAGGCCAAGATGCCGGCATTCCTCGGCTGGGTCGCGGTCATCGGGCTGGCGATGTTCCTTGCTTTGTACATTGGCCTTGCGGCGGGGCTGGCGCGCGCGCTGGCGGTGTCGCGGCCGGCGCGGGTGCTGGTGCTGGCGGCGGCGTGGATGCTCGCCGAATGGCTGCGCGGCTGGGTGTTGTCGGGGTTTGCGTGGAATCCGCTCGGGGTGACCTGGCTGGGCGCGCCGGGCGTCGCCCAGGTGGCGGCATGGGGCGGCGCGCTGGCGCTGTCGGGCCTTGTCGTGCTGGCGGCCGGCGCCGTGTGGCTGGCGATCGGCCGGGCGTGGCTGGCGGCGGGATTGCTGGCAGGCGTTGTCGTCGCAGCGGCGATTGCCGGCGTCGTCCGCGACCGGCCGCTCGATGCCTCTGCCAACCCGGTGGTGTTCCTGATCCAGGCGAATATCGGCCAGGGCGAGAAATATTCGGAAGGCGTCGAGCTTGCGCATCTGCGGCGCTATCTGGTGATGACCCGCGCCGCGCTGGCGGAGCGTGGATCGCCCAAGGGCGCGATCGTGCTGTGGTCCGAATCATCGGTGCCATATCTGGTCGAGGAAGATGCCGAGGCGCGCGCCGTGCTGGCTTCGGCGCTCGGGCCCGACGACCTGTTGCTGTTCGGCGGGGTCGCGGCGATCCGCGACGGGCGCGGCGAATTGACGGCGCTGACCAACAGCCTGTTCGTCATCGACGCACGCGGGAAACTCCGTGGCCGATATGACAAGGCGCATCTGGTGCCATTGGGCGAATATGTGCCGGCGCGCGGGCTGATGGAGCGGCTGGGCTTGGCGCGGCTGACCCCCGGCGACATCGATTTCCGCCCCGGTCCCGGCCCGCGCACGCTGGCGCTGCCCGGCGGCTTTGCGAGCGTCGGGGTGCAGATCTGCTATGAAATCATCTTTCCCGGCGCGGTCGTCGATCGTGGCCATCGGCCGGGCTGGATCGCCACGATTTCCAACGATGCCTGGTTCGGCGCCAGCGGCCCGCCGCAGCATCTGGCGCAGGCGCAACTGCGCGCCATCGAGGAAGGGCTGCCGATCGCCCGGGCCACGCCGACCGGCATCAGTGCGCTGATCGACGCGCATGGCCACCAGTCGGCGGTGATCGGGCCGGGGGTGCAGGCGACCAGCTCGGCGCGGCTGCCGGCGGCGCTGCCGCCCACGCTGTTCGCGCGCTACGGCCATCTCGCCAGCGCCGCCTTCGGGCTGGCGTTGCTGGCAATCGGTATCGTCATCGATCGGTTCCGTCGCCGGGTCGGACAATAGTTTCTATCATATAAAGCTATCTTTATGCCCCTTGCGCGCCGCAGCGCTGCCGCCTAGACGCCACCGGCATAGTTTTCGAAATGGACCAGACCCCCATGGCGCGTTCCTCCTTCCTGTTCACCAGTGAATCGGTTTCCGAAGGGCATCCGGACAAGGTTGCCGACCAGATTTCCGATGCCGTCGTCGACCTGTTCCTGTCGAAGGACCCCGAGGCGCGCGTCGCCTGCGAAACGCTGACGACGACCCAGCTCGTCGTCCTGGCCGGCGAAGTGCGCGGGCTCGGCATGATCGACAAGGACGGCAATTGGGCCCCCGGCGCGCAGGAGGAAATCCAGACCGTCGTGCGCGAGACGGTGAAGCGCATCGGTTACGAACAGGCCGGCTTCCACTGGCAGAACCTGCATTTCGAAAACCACCTCCACCCGCAGTCGGCGCATATCGCGCAGGGCGTGGACGCCAGCGGCAACAAGGACGAAGGCGCCGGCGACCAGGGCATCATGTTCGGCTATGCGACCGACGAGACGCCCGACCTGATGCCGGCGACGCTGTATTATTCGCACAAGATCCTGGAGCGCATGGCCGCCGATCGCCATTCCGGCAAGGCATCGTTTCTGGAGCCGGACGCCAAGAGCCAGGTGACGCTCGCCTATGAAAACGAGGTGCCGGTGCGGGCGACCGCGCTGGTGGTTTCAACCCAGCACGCCGCCGATTATTGCCTGCCCTGGGAAACGCGCGATGCCAATGGCACCATCAAAAAGGGTGGCGATGACGCCAAGTACAAGGTGCTGCGCGATTATGTGATGGGCGTGTTCGACGATGTGCTGC
>JBBQKM010000125.1:0-8095 GCA_038326915.1 Sphingomonadales bacterium | reverse complement strand
CTGGTGGAAATCGGCTGAGCTTTCAACACGCCAACAACGCGGCTAAACCCGCCGCAATCGCCCTGAACAGGTCCCTGCCCCATGCTGTCCCCGCTCCGATTCAACCATGGCGAAACCATCGAGATGCTGCGCGACAGCGTGGCCGCCTTTGCCGCCGCCGAAATCGCGCCGCGCGCTGCCGAAATCGATGCGACCAACCAGTTCCCGATGGACCTGTGGAAAAAGCTCGGTGACCTCGGCCTGCACGGCATCACGGTCAACGAAGCTGATGGCGGCGCCGGGCTCGGCTACCTCGCCCATGTCATCGCCGTCGAGGAAATCAGCCGCGCCTCGGCCAGCGTCGCGCTGTCGTACGGCGCGCATTCGAACCTGTGCATCAACCAGATCGCACGCTGGGGCACCGCCGATCAGAAGGCGCGCTATCTGCCCAAGCTGATCAGCGGTGAACATGTCGGCAGCCTCGCCATGTCGGAACCCGGCAGCGGCAGCGACGTCATCTCGATGAAGTTGCGCGCCGAGCGCAAGGGCAACGACGCCTATGTCCTCAACGGCAACAAATTCTGGATCACCAACGGCCCCGATGCCAACACGCTCGTCGTTTATGGCAAGACCGATCCCGAGGCCGGCCCGCGCGGCATCACCGCCTTCCTGATCGAACGCGGCATGAAGGGGTTTTCAACCGCGCAAAAGCTCGACAAGCTCGGCATGCGCGGCTCCAACACCTGCGAACTGGTGTTCGAGGATTGCGAAGTCCCGGCCGAAAACGTGCTCGGCGGTGTCGGCATGGGCGCCAAGGTGCTGATGTCGGGCCTCGATTACGAACGCGTCGTGCTGTCGGGCGGCCCGCTCGGCATCATGGCGGCGTGCATGGATGTTGTCGTGCCCTATGTTCACGACCGCAAGCAGTTCGGCCAGGCGATCGGCACCTTCCAGCTGATGCAGGGCAAGCTGGCCGACATGTATGTCGCGCAATCGACCGCCCGCGCCTATACCTATGCGGTTGCCGAAGCCTGCGACCGCGGCGAAACCACCCGCAAGGATTCGGCCGGCTGCATCCTCTATTCGGCCGAAAAGGCGACCTGGATGGCGCTCGAGGCGATCCAGTGCCTCGGCGGCAACGGCTATATCAACGATTACCCGACCGGCCGCCTGCTCCGCGATGCCAAGCTGTACGAAATCGGCGCCGGCACCAGCGAGATCCGCCGCTACCTGATCGGCCGCGAACTGTTTGACGAGACGGCGTGAGCCTTCTCGTCATCCCGGCGAAGGCCGGGACCCATAAACCGCAATCAGGGCTACCCAGGCGCAACACCTCCCGGCGCATCTCGTGCGCTTGTCACCATATTTGTGGTTTATGGGTCCCGGCCTTCGCCGGGATGACAGGGAAGTGAAGATTCTCGCTGCCGTCCTCGCCGGCGGGCAATCGTCGCGGTTCGGCAGCGACAAGGCGCTGGCGCTGCTCGACGGCCGCCCGCTGATCGACCATGTCATCGCCGCGCTGGCACCACAGGCCGAGGCGCTGGTCATCTGCGGCCGCGACTATCCCGGATACATCGGCATTGCCGACCTGCCCGCCCCCGGTCTCGGCCCACTCGGCGGACTGTGCGCGGCGCTCCACCACGCCGCTGCCACGTGGCATGACGCCGTGCTCTGTGCGCCATGCGACACGCCCGGACTTCCGCACGACCTCGCCGCCCGGCTCGGCGCTGGCCCGGCGGTGGTGCTGGGCCAGCGCAGCATCGGGCTGTGGCCGGCTGCCCTCGCGCCGCGGCTGCTCGCGATGCTCGAAGACTGCGGCGAGCGGTCGATCCGGCGCTGGATCACCCTCAGCAGCGCCCGCGAAGTCGATTGCGGCGCCTTCGCCAATATCAACCGCGCCGGCGATATGCCGCCGGGCTGAGCCGTCACAAGCTGGCCTTGTCGCTCCACAAGGCCAGCGGGGGTGGCGGCGCCGCGCCGGCGCGGCAAACCCGGAACCCTGTGGCGCCCGCCCGCCGTTGCCCAATATGCCGCCGGCGTCGGCACGCTGTGCGTGATGGACGCGATCGTGAAGTATCTGGTCGCCGACCACAGCGTCCCCGTCGTAACACTTGCCCGCTATGTTACCGGCACCGCGATTGCGCTGGCGGTCTGGCAGCTGCAGGGCCGCCCGGCGCTGACCCGGGCGATGCTGCCGACCCATCTCGTCCGCGGCGTACTGCTGACAACAATGGCGCTGGCCTTTTACTGGGGGCTGACCCAGTTGCCGCTTGCCGAAACCATCACCATTTCGTTCGTCGCGCCGCTGATCGTGCCGCTGCTCGGCAGCATTTTGCTCGGTGAACGCATGCAACCGCGCTATGTCGCCGCCGGGCTGCTGGGCTTTGTCGGCGTGCTGGTGACGGCGCAGGGCGCGCCCGAATTCAGCGGCGGCCGACTGCTCGGCCTCGCGGCCATCCTGTATGCCGCGGTCGCCTATGCCGCCTGTTCGGTGCTGATGCGGGCGCGCGCCGCCGATGGTTCGACGGTGATCACGCTGATGGGCGCCGCGGTGCCGATGCTGCTGCTCAGCCCCTTTGCCATCGGCGCCGCCGCGCCCGACCTTGCCACCATCGGCTGGTTCATTGCGCTCGGCCTTGTCGGCAATATCGGCATCCAGCTGCTCGCCCGCGCCTATGCCAAGATCGAGGCGCAGGCGCTCGCGGTGGTCGAATTCACCGCCCTGCCCTGGGCGGCGCTGTTCGGCTGGGTGTTTTTCCACGAGCCGGTGCGGCCGCAGGTCTGGGCCGGGGCGGCGATCATCATCGCGGCGAGCCTGTGGGCGTCACGGCCCGAACGCACACCGGCGACGGCGGGTTAAGGATCAGGCCGGCGGGTCGGCGATCATCGCGGTAAAGCTGGCTTCGGCCGCCAGCTTGCCATTCACTTCGGCGCGGCCGCTGAACTTGCTGATCCGGCCGCGGTTCTGGACGAACTCGACCTTCAGTTCGAGCAGGCATCCCGGTTCGACCGGAATGCGGAACTTGGCATTCTCGATCGCCATGAAATAGACGAGCTTGCCCTTGCCGGCGTCGCCCAGCGTCGTCAGCGCCAGCACGCCGGCAGTCTGCGCCAGCGCCTCGACGATCAGCACGCCGGGCATGATCGGCCGACCGGGGAAATGCCCGGCAAAGAATGGCTCGTTGATCGTCACCGCCTTGATGCCGGTCGCCGACTGGCCGGGGACGATGTCCACGACCCGGTCGACGAGCAGCATCGGGAAACGGTGCGGCAACAGCGCCATCACCGCCAAAATGTCGGCCGATGACGCTGTCAGCGCGTCGCTCACTTGGCGGGCGCAGCCGGTGCCGTCGACGACACGCGCGGCAGCGCCTTGTCGAGCCGGGCGACGACATCGTTGGTCACATCGACCGACGCGCTGTGCTGCAGCGTCGCGCCTTCGGCAAGCGCGATACTGGCACCGCGCTCCTTCATGATCGCGGTGATGATCGGCTGCGCGCCATCATTGATCTGCTTCAGCACATATTGCCGGCTGGCCTGGAAATCCTCATTGCGCTTCGACAGTTCGGCCTCGGCCTGCGTCTTGCGCGTCGTGAAATCCTTGACCTTGGCTTCCCAGGCGGTCGCGGCTGGGCCGGGGGCAGTCGGGCGGGTCTGGCCGAGCGTCTGCTCCTCCGCACCGAACGACGTGCGCAGCGACTGGACACGGGCCTGGATGCCGTCGAGACGGGTCTTCAGTTCACCCTGGGCGATCTTGCCGGCGGCCGAGGTCTGGAACACCTGGTCCATGTCGACGATGATGATCACCGCCGGCGGCAGCGTCTGGGCAACGGCCTGGGTGGCGATCGGACCGGCGACGGCGGCTGTGCCAAGCGCCAGGGCAATGAGCAGCTTTTTCATCAGAATTGAGTCCCTACGTTGAATTGGAAAGTCTGGGTGAAGTCGCCTTCCTGCTTCAGCAAGGCTTTGGCAAGATCGAATCGGAACGGCCCGAACGGCGAATTCCACGACACGCCGATACCGACCGACAGGCGCGGGCTGGGCGAATCGCCAAGGAAGACTTCGCGGAAACCGTTCGGGAAACTGGGGTTGGTACCCGCCGGCGCGCACGTCGGCCCGACAATGGTTGTCGGGCCATTCTGGCACGACAGGACCGGCTGCGTGACGTTCCACACTGCACCCATATCGGCGAAGATCGATGGCCGCAGCCCCAGTTCGGCGCCGCTGGCACCCAGCGGGATCTGGACTTCGGCGCGGGCAAGATAATAGGCCTTGCCGCCCAGCGCGTCGTCGGCGACCGAATTGCGATCGGTGATGACGACGCCATTGGAATCGAGCGGCTGGCGCAGCACGCGCGGCCCGACGCCGCGGATGTTGAAGCCGCGCATCTGCGGCTGGCCAAGGAAGAAGCGATCGGTCAGCCGGACATCATCGCCGCCATAGCCGAAGATCGCGCCGGCCTCGCCGCCGAGGTTGAGCACGAAGCCCGAACCGAAAAGCGCGTGGTACCAGTCATAGTTGGCGCGCGTGCGCAGATATTTCACGCCGGTCGGGATGCCGGCGAGATCCTGGCTGACCGAGAAGCGCTGGCCCGACGATGGCCGGCGCGGATTGTTGACGTTATTGAAGATGACCGAATATCCGATCGATGACACCGTGCGCTTGCCGAGCGCGTCGCAAAGATAGCGGCCGGCCTTCAACGGGTCGCACGTCGACGCATCGGTGATCGGCACGGGACTGAAGAACAGCTGCTCGTCGAGGCTGACGTCTTCGAACGACAGGCCATAGCGGAAGGACGCCGCCCAGAATTCGGTCAGCGGGAAGCCGGTGCGGACCTGGAAACCCGTCGACACCGGGTTGTAGGTGGTGTTACGCGTCGTGCCGATCTGGTTGAACGAACTAAAATCGCGGCGGAACACGTCAAAGCCGAGCGCCAGATTCTTGCCGAACAGATAGGGCTCGGTAAAGCCGGCCTCGATCGACTTGGAATAGCTCGAGATATTCGCCGAGGCGCGCAGTTCCTGGCCGCGGCCGCGGAAGTTGCGCTGGCGGATCGACAGCGACAGAATGAAGCGTTCAAGGCTGGAGAAACCCGCCGAAACCTGCAGCTCGCCGGTCGGCTTTTCCTGCACATTGGCTTCGAGGATGACCTTGTCGGGCGACGAACCGGGCTTTTGCTCGATCTCGAGCTTGTCCTGGAAATAGCCAAGGCCGAGCAGGCGGTCGCGCGAGCGCTTGACCTTGATGCTGTTGAACGCATCGCCTTCGGCAAGGCGGAATTCGCGGCGGATGACCGGATCGATGGTAACGGTGTTGCCGTTGATCTGGACGCGTTCGACATAGACGCGCGGCGCCTCCCCGATCTGGAAGGTGACGTTCATCTCGCGCTTTTCCTTGTCGCGATCGAACTGCGGCCGCACATCGGCAAAGGCATAGCCGAGCAGGCCGGCGGTTTCGGTCAACCCCTCGACGGTATTCTCGATCTTCTGCGCGTCGTACCAGTCGCCCGGCTCGATCTTGATCAGCGGCCGGAATTCCTTGGGCTTGATGTCGCGGATCTGCGATTCAAGCTCGATCTTGCCGAATTTGTAGCGATCGCCTTCATCGAGCACATAGGTGACGATGAAATCCTTGCCGTCGGGGGTCAGTTCGGCGACCGACGAAACGACGCGGAAATCGGCATAGCCGTTGGTCAGGTAGAACTGCCGCAGCTTCTGCTGGTCATAGGCCAGGCGATCGGGATCATAGGTGTCGTTCGACGCAAAGAATTTCCAGGCGCGCGACTGGCGGGTCGCCATGGCGCCGCGGATCTGGCTTTCCTTGAACTTGTTGTTGCCCAGGATGTTGATCTGGCGGACCTTGGACTTCGGCCCTTCGTTCATCTCGAACACCACGTCGACGCGGTTCTGTTCGAGCTGGACGATCTTGGGCTCGACCGACGCGGCAAAGCGCCCCGAGCGACGATAGAGCTCGAGAATGCGCCCGACATCGGCACGCGCCTTCGATCGCGTGAAGATCTGGCGCGGCGCGAGGCGGATTTCCTCGCGGATCTTGTCTTCCTTGACCCGCTTGGCACCCTCGATGATGATCCGGTTGATCACCGGATTTTCCTTCACCTCGACGGTCAGCGCGCCATTGTCGTCGCGGATCGTCGCATCGGCGAACAGTTCCGAAGCAAACAGCGCCTTCAGCGCCTGGTCGGTGCGATCGCGGTCATAGCGATCACCGATGTTGAGGTTGAGATACGAGCGGACGGTTTCCGGCTCCAGCCGTTCAGTGCCGCGGATCAGCACGGCGCGCACGATGCCGGCATTGGCCGGGGTGGCGGGCAGCGCCGACTGCTCGGCAGCAGCTGCAGCGCGCGATTCCGCCTCGGCCGATGGCGGGGCGGGCGGCGCATCGGGCCGCGGCGGCCGCTGCGCCAGCGCCGGCGACACGAGCATCGTCGAAACGAGCAGCACGGACAGCGAACGCGAAACACCACGCCGCGCCCCTGGTGGGCAATAATTCACGCTGCGAAAGTCCTTGCTGCCACCACTTGTACCCATCCGTCGCCGCCGAAGGCCGTTCAACCCAGCCACCCGGCGACCCGGTCCCATACCCCGACCGATGCCAGATCATTCCATGTCAAAACCGCCATCAGCGACATCAGCGCGGCGAACCCAGACATGAACGCCCATTCCTGGACCTTCGCGCCGATCGGCTGCCGCCTGACGGCCTCGACCGCGTAGAGCAGAAGATGTCCGCCGTCCAGCATCGGGATGGGGATGAGGTTGATGAAGCCGAGGTTGATCGAAAAGAACGCCATGAAGGCGATGAACGACAACACGCCAAGCGACGCCTGCTGGCCCGTCACCTGCCCGGTCTTGATCGGCCCGCCGAGATCGGACAGCTGACGTTCGCCCATCACCACCTGGCGGATGGTGCGCGCGATGCTGACGGTGATATCCCAGGTATCGGATACGCCATAGGCCAGTGCCTTGACCGGGCCGACGTCTTCGACCACCTGCGCCGATCGCGCGATGCCAAGCCGGCCGACGCGCGACACGTTGCCGAAGCGATCGGTCATCTCCGTCATCCGCGGCGTCACTGTAAGCGCCAGCGCCTTGCCACCGCGATCGATGGTCACCGCCAGCGGTGCGCCGGTGCCGGTCATCACCCGGTTCACCACGTCCTCGAACCGCGCGACGGGCGTGCCGTCGATGCTGGTGATCCGGTCGCCACGGACGATGCCGGCAGCGGCCGCCGCGCTGCCCGGCATCACCTGCGACACCACCGGCGGGGTGAACGGATGGCCAAGCGCGATGTAGAATCCAGCGAGAATGAGGATGGCAAATACGAAGTTGATCGCCGGGCCGGCGGCAACGACGATGGCGCGCTGCCACAGCGGCTTGAACAGGAACAGCCCGTCGCGTTCATGCGCCGGCAGCGCCATGATCTCGGGGCTGGGCTGGCTCGCCTCGTTCATGTCGCCGGTGAATTTGACATAGCCGCCGAGCGGAATGGCGTTGACCTTCCAGCGCGTACCGCGGCGATCGTTGAACCCGAACAATTCGCGGCCAAAGCCGACAGCAAAGGCATCGACCTTCACATTGAACAACCGCCCGGCGAGATAATGGCCGCCTTCGTGGACGACGACGAGGATGGCGACCATCACCACATAGGCCGCCAGCGTGAACATCAGGCTCGGCTGGGGCAGCAAATCGGTCATCGCGCGCGACACTCCACCTGGACCCTGGCCTCCGCCCGTGCCGCCCGATCGACCTCGACCACCTCGTCGATCGAACCGACCGGACCGGACGCCACTCGGCTGAGTGTTTCGGCCACGATTGTGTCGATATCGAGGAAGCCGACTTGCCCGGCGATGAACGCCGCGACAGCAATTTCGTTGGCAGCATTGAGGATGCACGGAGCAGACCCTTCGGCGCGCATCGCGTCCCAGGCCAGTTGCAGGCAGGGAAAGCGTTCCAGATCAGGGGCTTCGAATGAAAGGTTGGCAATCTGCGCGAGGTCGAGCCGCGCCGCCGGGGTCGCGATGCGTTCCGGCCAGGCCATCGCATAGGCGATCGGAATCCGCATGTCCGGGCTGCCCAATTGCGCGAGAACCGACCCGTCG
>JBBQKM010000124.1:0-8139 GCA_038326915.1 Sphingomonadales bacterium | reverse complement strand
CTCAGCCCGGCAACAACCCCGTCTGGCGCAACGCCTCGCCCAATGCCAGCGCCGCTGCCGTGGCGAGGTTCATCGATCGCACCTGCGGCCGGATCGGCAGGCACAGGCGCGCGTCACAGGCGTCGGCGACCGCGGTCGGCACGCCGGCGCTTTCCTTGCCGAACAGCAGCACGTCACCGGGGCGAAAGGCGAAATCATAGGCCGATTGCCTGGCCTTGGTGGTGAACAGCACGAGGCGCTGCGCCGCGACCGTTGCCCGAAACGCGTCGAAGCCGGCGTGGCGCGCCACCGCGACATGGTCGATGTAATCCATCGCCGTCCGCCGCACGCGCCGGTCATCCCATTCGAACCCCATCGGCTCGATCAGGTCGATCGCGGCGCCGAGGCAGGCGCCGAGGCGCAGGATGGCGCCGACATTGCCGGCAATCTCGGGCTCGAACAGCGCGACACGCATCAGTGCCGGAAATGCCGCATGCCGGTGTAGACCATCGCCAGCCCACGCTCGTCGGCCGCCGCGATGACTTCGGCGTCGCGGATCGAGCCGCCGGGCTGGATGATCGCGGTGGCACCGGCCTCGGCGGCCGCGATCAGCCCGTCGGCAAAGGGGAAAAAGGCGTCCGACGCCACCGCCGAGCCGATGGTGCGCGGCTGTGCCCAATGCGCGGCATGGGCCGCGTCCTTCGCCTTCAGCGCGGCGATCCGCGAGCTGTCGAGGCGGCTCATTTGGCCGGCGCCGATGCCGGCAGTGCTGCCGTCCCGCGCATAAACGATGGCGTTGGATTTGACATGGCGCGCGACCGTCCAGGCAAAGATCATGTCGGCCCATTCGGCCTCGGTCGGCTGGCGCTGCGTCACCACCTTGCAATCGGCGCGGGTGACACCGCCATTGTCGCGCGACTGGACGAGCATGCCGCCGCCGATCTGGCGCAGCATCAGCCCGGGGCGGCGCGGATCGGGCAGCGCGCCGGTCAGCAACAGCCGCAGATTCTTCTTGGCGGCGAACACAGCTTGCGCATCGGCATCGGCATCGGGGGCGATGACGACTTCGGTGAAGATGCCGGCGATGGCTTCGGCAGTCGGGCCGTCGAGCGGCTGATTGACAGCGATGATGCCGCCGAAGGCCGACACCGGGTCACAGTCGAACGCCGCCCTGTAGGCCTCGGCCAGCGTCTTGCCGGTGGCGACGCCGCAGGGGTTGGCGTGCTTGATGATCGCGCAGGCGGGGCCGCCATCGCGAAACTCGGCGATCAGTTCGAGCGCGCCATCGGCATCGTTGAGATTGTTGTAGCTCAGTTCCTTGCCCTGCACCTGGCGGGCGGCGGCGACGCCACGGGCGCCCGTCTGGGGCACGTACAGCGCCGCCTGCTGGTGCGGATTCTCGCCATAGCGCAGCATGTCCTGGCGGGTCAGCGCCAGCGGCAGCACGGGCGGGAATTGCTCGCCCTGGTCGGCAAAGGCGAACCAGCTGCCGACCGCGGCGTCATAGGCGGCGGTATGGGCAAAGGCGGCGGCGGCGAGCCGCTTGCGCAGCGCCAGATCGGTGGCGCCGGCGTTGGCATCGAGCGCGGCGAGCAGCGCCGCATATTGGTCGGGTGCCGTCACGATGGCGACATGGGCGTGGTTCTTGGCCGATGATCGCACCATCGCCGGGCCGCCGATGTCGATATTCTCGATGATGTCGTCGCGCGAAGCCCCCTTGGCCACGGTTGCGGCAAAGGGGTAGAGGTTGATAATCGCAAGGTCGATCGGCGCAATGTCGTGCGCCGCCATCGCCGCCAGGTGATCGGGCAGGTCGCGGTCGGCGAGCAGGCCGCCATGGACCTTGGGATGGAGCGTCTTGACCCGCCCGTCCATCATTTCGGGAAAGCCGGTCAGGTCGCTGACATCGTCGACCGCCAGCCCGGCGTCGCGCAACGCCTTGGCCGTGCCGCCGGTGGACACCAGCGCGATGCCGCGCGCCGCCAGCGCCGTCGCGAGTTCGACGATACCGGCCTTGTCGCTGACCGAAATCAGCGCGCGCTTGATGGGAACGAGATCGGGCATTATGGTCCTTGCTTGCGCCTATTTGCCGGCGCGCTTGAAGCTCCAGCCGATGCTTGCCGCCGCCTTGTCGGTGCGGCCACTGATCACCAGCTGCTGGGTCTTGTGGGTGGTGCCGCCGGGATCGACCCACAGCGACGGTTCGATCGAGACTGTCCCGCCCAAAGGCCCGAACCGCGCCTTCATCCCCCAGACACGGCCCTGCGGCAGCTTGAGCAGCGCGCCGGCGCCATCGGCGGTGGGGGTGGCGGTGATGCCGGGGCCGAGGTGGAAGCGCAGGTCGAAGCTGCGCTCGGGCCGCCGCTTCAGCGCGGATTTGGGGGCGGGCTCGATGACATCCTCGCCGCGCAGGTCCTGGCCGTCGGGGGACAGGAACAGCCGGCGGCGGACGGTGAGGCCAAAGCGCTTGGCATAGCCATCGTGCGCCGCCTCCAGCCACTGGCCTTCCTCGCTGCTGCGCGACTGGACGGTGACTTCCTCGACCCCCAGCCCGAGCGCGCCATCGTCACGGATGCGCGTGCTGTTGGTGTCGGCGATGGTCAGCGTCGAATGCGCCGCGGTGGTGCGCAGCCCGGCGGCGAGCGGCGCGGCAAGCGGGATCGCCAGCCCGCGATCGCCGCCGCAATTGGTGATGATGCGATCGGCACCGTCGCTGAGTTCGAACGCCAGCGTGCCGGCATGGCCACCGGCGGCCACCCGCGCCAGTGGCGGTGGCCCGGCATCGATGACCAGCACGGTCTTGCCCGCCGACAGCCGGTAATAGCCCGACCAGCGCCCCGATCTGGCCAGCGCGGCGCCGGTGGCGGTGCGCTTGGCCAGCCGTTCGAGCGGCGGCGCGGATATTGCGGCGCCGCCATGCCAGCCGCCGATGATCGCATCGCCGAGCGCCAGGCCGCGCAGGCTCGGCACCAGCCGCGCCAGCGTGTCGGCAAACACCGGCGGCGGCCGCAGCCCCAATGCGGGCCCGGTGCCGGCGGTGAACAGCAGCAGCTCGGCCAGCGCCAGCGCATCGACCGGCGCGCGCGTCGCGATGCCGCCATCGGGCAGCACCAGCGTGCCCATCAGCCGGTCGATCGCTGCCAGCGCTGCGGTGGCGCGGGCCTCCCCGCCGGGAATCAGCATGCCGGCGGCATAAAGCCCGCACAGCGCGCGTGCCTGCGCCAGGCCTTCCGGCAGGCGGAAGGCGGCGCGATCGAGGTGCCGTGCCCAGGTTGCCAGCGCCGACAGCACCGACGACCGGTAGATCTGGTCCGCCGACGACAGGATCAGCGGCGCATGGCCAAGCGCGAACAGCAGCCGCGTGCCGGTGACATCGGCGCGCCAGGCCAGCGCTTCATATTCGGCGAAACTTGCCAGCCAGCGCGTCACCAGCGGCTCGGCGAGCTTGGCGCCGTCCTTGTGATCGGGCGCGTGTGCCGCGATGTCACGCAGCCATTCCCAGCCATTGGCCCAGTCGCGCCACGCCGTCGGTGCCGGTTCGAGAAAGCTGATGTCGCGCGTCATCGCCGTGTGCCCGGCGTGGATCAGCCGGCCGGCCTGCACGCGTTCACCGATCGCGGCATCGCCGGGCACCGAATCCTCGGGCACACCGAGCAGTTTCAGCGGATAGCGGCCACGCAACCGCAGCCGGTGCAGCGGTGTCTTGTAGAGCGAGGTCGAAACCCGCGCCGACAGCCGCTCGCTCAGCGACAGGCCGCGATCGCCGCCGACCCGCAGCAACCGGCCTTCGCTTTCGGCGTTTTCGATCGGATCGGGTGGCGCGCGGTCAACGGGCGGCGCCGGTTTGCGGGCCATGCGATCAGCCCCGGATGGCGGCGATGTTGGCAGCGTATTGCGCCGCGCCGCCCTTGAAGGTCGCAGTGCCGGCAACGAGCACATCAGCGCCGGCGGCGATCGCGGCGCGCGCCGTCACCGCGTCGATGCCGCCATCGACCTCCAGATCGATCGCGCGGCCGGTCTTGTCGATCATCTTGCGGATCGCCTCGATCTTGCGCAGCTGGCTGTCGATGAAGCTCTGGCCGCCGAAACCGGGGTTGACGCTCATAACCAGCACCAGGTCGATATCGTCGATCAGATAGTCGAGCATCTTGGCGGGCGTGCCGGGGTTCAGCGACACGCCGGCCTTTTTGCCCAGACCCTTGATGCGCTGGATCGACCGGTGGATGTGCGGCCCAGCCTCGGGGTGGACGGTCAGGATGTCGGCACCCGCCTCGGCAAAGGCATCGAGAAAGGCATCGGCCGGCGAGATCATCAGATGGACGTCCATCACCAGCGCCGTGTGTGGGCGCAGCGCCTTCACCACCATCGGCCCGATGGTGATGTTGGGCACGAAATGCCCGTCCATCACATCGACATGGACATAATCGGCACCGGCGGCGGAAATGGCGCGGACTTCCTCACCCAGACAGGCGAAATCCGCCGAAAGAATCGACGGTGCGATGCGGATATGGCCTTGCATGGGCAGGCTCTAGCAGGGGTGAACGGCGGGGGGTAGGGGCCGCGGCCGCGACTGGTGCCGCAACCCCAACAAACCGTCGCTAAAGCTTGCGGAAGCGGCCGATGAAGAACCCGTCCATGCCGCCTGCGGCCGCCAAGTGCCCCGGCAGGGTGCGGACCCAGCCGTCGGCGGTCGGCGTCAGCCCCAACGGCAGCTCGCCGGCCTCGAACGGTGTGCGCGGCAAGGTCGCCACCACGCGTTCGGCGATGCGTTCGCCTTCACGCGGGTCGAGGCTGCACGTCGCATAGACGAGCGTGCCACCGGGTTTCAGCCAGTTGGCCGCCCGCCGCAGCAACGCCGCCTGCAGCAGCGTCAATGGCGTCAGGTCGCGCGCGCCCTTGAGGTGGAGGACATCGGGGTGGCGGCGGAAGATGCCGGTGGCCGAGCAGGGCGCATCGAGCAGGATGCGATCATAGAGGCCCTGTGGTTCCCAGCGCAGCGCATCGCCGGCGCTGAGCGTCGCGGTGAGCCCGGTGCGCGCCAAATTTTCGCGGACGCGCTCCAGCCGCGCATCGGACACATCGACGGCGGTGACGTCGCAGCCCAGCGCCGCCAGTTGCAGCGTCTTGCCGCCCGGCGCCGCACACAGGTCGAGCACGCGTTCGCCCTTTTGCGCGCCCATCAGCCGCACCGGCAGCGAGGCGGCGAGATCCTGCACCCACCAGGCGCCGTCGGCAAAGCCGGGCCATTCGGTCAGCGCGCCACCCAGTTCCTTGTTGCGCGGCACGCGGACATGGCCGGGCAGCAGCGAGACACCGCCGAGCGCCTGCACCCAGCGATCGGTTTCGTCCGGGTCGCGCAGGGTCAGGTCGGTCGCCGGTTCGTCGGCAAGGCTGGCGGCGGCGGCCTCGGCGGCTTCGGGGCCCCAGTCCATCGCCCAGCGGATGGCGAACAGGTCGGGCAGGTGCGGCACATCGGGCAGGGTGGCGGGGCGGCGGATCAGGCTGCCGAGCACGCCATGCACCAGCCGGCGCGGGCCGCCTTCGACCAGCGGCAGCGCCGTTGCGACCACCGCGTGCGGCGGCGTGCCGAGCTTCAGCCAGCCGGCGAGCGCGATGCGCAGCACCTGGCGGGCGCGGGCATCGTCGGGCAGCGGCTTGGGCGTCGCCGAATCAATGAGCGCGTCGAGATCGGGCAGCCAGCGCAGCACCGTCGCGGCGAGGTGGCGCGCCAGCGCGCGGTCGTTAGCCATCGGAATGCCATCGAGCGCCGATTCGAGCGCCAGTTCCAATGGCGTGCCGCGGCCGAGCACCGCCATCAGCAGGCGCAACGCGCCGCGCCGGGCGGGCACGCCCTGGGTGGCCTGGACCGGCGGCGGTTCTTTTCTAGCGATCACCGCCTCCTATGAATGCCCCGATGCGCTTGAAATATGTGACCGGGAACAGCCGGGTCATCCAGTCGATGAAGCGCGCATCATTGCCGATCAGCACGCGATGCTGGCGCTTTTCCATCCCGGCGATGATGATCGCGGCGGCCTCGGCCGGCGTGGTCTTGGCGGCCTTTTCGAATTCGGCGGCGAAATCGAGGTCGGTGCGCTGGCCGGGCATCGTGGCGATGCGCTTGGAATTTTTCGCGACATTGGTCTTCACGCCGCCGGGGTGGACGCGGATGACGCAGATGCCGGGATCGGTGACGCCGAGTTCGAGATACAGCGCCTCGGTGAGGCCGCGGACGGCGTATTTGGAGGCGTTGTACGCCGATTGGGTGGGGTATCCCATCATGCCGAACACCGACGAGATGTTGACCAGCCAGGCAGCGCCGGTGTCGGCGGCCTGCTTGCGCAGATGCGGGATCGCCGCGCGGCAGCCCTCGACAACGCCCGAAAAATTGACCGCCATGACGCGGTTGAAATCGTCGCGCGGGCAATCGGCAAAGGGCGCGACGACGCTGAGGCCGGCATTGTTGATGATGCCGTCGAGCCGCCCGAACTCGGCGGCGGCCCCATCGACCCAGGCGAATAGCGCGTCGGTATCGGTTACATCCAATGTGGTGATGCTCGCCGGTCGGTTGCCGAGCAGGCGCCGGGTTTCGGCCAGCCCCTCGCCATCCTTGTCAGCGAGTGCCAGCACGGCGCCTTTTTCGGCAAGGCCGAGCGCCAGCGCGCGGCCGATGCCACTGCCGGCACCGGTCACCGCGATCACCCTGTTGTCGAACGTCCCGGCCATGTTGCCGCTGCCCCTTTAACGCGGCGCCCGCAGCGCCTAGATGCGGCCTCGTAGCGCCAAAGCGCGATTTACGGAAACCCGAGCATGACCGACGATCCAAAACCGCCCGCGCCCGCCCCGGAGACGGCAGCGCCGCCGCCTGTGCCGGCACCGGCTGAAAAGGAAATCGGCGGCCGCAAGGGCCCTGATCCGGTGCGCTATGGCGACTGGGAAAAGGGCGGCATCGCCGTGGATTTTTAGGGCGGTCGAATTCTGACGATGATGCACAGCCGCGCCAGCCTCGCCGCCGACCTGGCCGCACTCGGGGTCGCCGCCGGTGACATGGTGATAGTCCACGCCGGCATGGCCAGCGTCGGCGCAATCCTCGGTGGCCCCGATGCGATGATCGCGGCGCTGCGCGACGTGGTGGGGCCGGGCGGCACGATCGCCGGCTATGCCAGTTGCGACGGCACCCATGAGGATCTGATGGACGATGATGGCCGGGTGCCCGACGCCTGGCGCGACCATGTCCCGGCCTTTGACGCCACGGCGTCGCGCGCGGTGCGGATGAACGGCGTGTTCCCCGAATTCCTGCGCACGACGCCGGGCGCTCGGCGCAGCGCCAACCCCGGCGCCTCGATCACCGCGATCGGCGCGCGCGCCGATTGGCTGTGCGATCCGCACCCGTTCGACTACGGCTATGGCCCCGGCACGCCGCTGGCGCGGCTCGTCGAAGCCGATGCCAGGGTGCTGATGCTCGGCGCACCGCTCGACACGATGACGCTGATGCACCACGCCGAGCATCTGGCGGATATCCCCGACAAGCTGGTGCGCCGGTACGAGGTCAAGCTGGCCGCAACGGGATGGCAGTGGATCGAGGAGTTCGACACCGGCGATCCGTGCTCGCCGCGGCTGCCGGAGAATTTCATCGAGCAGATCGTGACGGCCTATCTGGATAGCGGCCAAGGGCGGCAGGGCAAGGTCGGCGCGGCCGATTGCGTGCTGGTCGCGGCGCGCGAGATCTGCGCCTTCGGGGTGCAGTGGATCGAGGCAACCGCCGGCTGATGCGACAGTCACGCCGTTGACACAATCGGGTCCGTGCCCGTAACGGCGGCCATCCTGTTCTATTCCGGCGGGGCAATCTGGTCCCGCCAAACGTGTCCGACACCCATAGCCGCATCGACGCTGTCATAACCTGGGTTGATGGCGCCGACCCGCTCCACATCGCCAAACGCCGCCGCCACCAGCGTGGCGCCCTGCACGAGAATGGCATCAACCCGCACCGCTGGGCGTGCAGTGATGAGCTGGGCTATTGCCTGCGCTCCATCGCCAACAATGCGCCGTGGATTGGCCGGATCTGGATCGTCACCGATGCGCAGGTGCCTGACCTGTCGGCGCTGCCGGCGGCGTTGCGGCATCGCATCACCATCGTCGATCACCTGGCGCTGTTTGCCGGCC
>JBBQKM010000123.1:0-8157 GCA_038326915.1 Sphingomonadales bacterium | reverse complement strand
TGACGCGCAGCGATCGCGGAAACCTGCGCCCTGCCGTTGCGCCCCGGGCGCAACGGCAGGGCCGGGATCTACGCTGTCCACAGCCTAGAACGGCACGGCGGCGTTGAGATCGTCGTCAAATGCCGCCGGCCGCTTGTTGCCGCCGCCGAAACCGCCGCCGCTCGCCGGGGCGCCATAGTCGTCGCCGCCGCCGCCATAGCCGCCACCGGATGCGCCACCGCCCTGCGAAGCGCCGCCGCTGTCACGGCCGCCGATCAGCGTCAGCTCGCCCTTGAACGGCCCGACGACGATTTCGGTCGTATAGCGGTCGGCGCCGCTCTGGTCCTGCCATTTGCGCGTCGTGATGGCGCCTTCGATATACACTTCGCTGCCCTTGCGAAGGTACTGCTGCGCCACCTTGCCGATATTTTCGTTGCGAATAACGATGTTGTGCCATTCGGTCTTTTCCTTGCGCTCGCCCGATTGCTTGTCGCGCCAGTTTTCCGATGTCGCCATGGTGAACTGTGTCACCGAGCCCCCATTGGCAAAGCTCTTCGTCTCCGGATCCTTGCCCAGCCGTCCGACCAGGATCACCTTGTTCACGCCCGCCATGTTCCGAATTCTCCTCTTTCGTCCATCCTAGAGACGTAGGGGCATTGCCGCAACGCCGTGGCTTGCCGCCAGCCGCGATTCACGCCATTTTCGCGCCGCAACGCACGGGGTGGGCATGACCGGCAATATCGACGCGCTGGGCGGATTGGTCGACGCCGGGCTGGTGGCGAAATCGCTTGGCCGCGACACCGGCAAGGGTGACATCAACGCCGCTGAAATCGCCGTCGCCCACCATGAATGCGCCAATTGTGGGCAGCATCTCGCCGGCAATTACTGCGCCAATTGCGGCCAGCAGGCACATGTCCACCGCAGCCTCGCGCATGTCGGCGAGGAATTCGTCCACGGCATCACCCATTTCGACGGCAAGGCGTGGCAGACACTGCCGATGCTGTTGTTCCGCCCCGGCCGGCTGACCCGCGAATATATCGAGGGCAAGCGCGCCCGCTATATCGCGCCGGTGCCGCTGTTCCTGCTCGTCGTCTTCCTGATGTTCTTCGTGTTCAGCTTTGTCCATGTGAAGCCGGGCGGCGGCGCCACCGATGAAAATGGCAAGCAGCTGAGCCAGGCCGAAGCGATCGCCGAACTGCCAAAGGTCAACACCGAACTCGCCACTCTCGACCGCGACATCGCGGTGGCCAAGGCCAAGGGTGCTGGCGCTGGCGAGCTCGCCGCAATGAATGGCGCGCGCATCGGCGTCGTGGCCACGCGCGACCGGCTGAAGGCGCGCGCTGCGGGTGAAGTCGCCACCCCGATGGATTTCCCCGGCGAAATGACCCGCCAGATCGAGGAAAGCTATCAGGCCGGCAAGGTCGATGTGAACCTCGGCAACGCAACGCTGAATGAACGCGCGACGGCGGCGCTGAAAAACCCGCAGCTGGCGCTCTACAAGGTGCAGGGCAAGATCTACAAATTCAGCTTCCTGCTGGTGCCGCTGTCACTGCCCTGGCTGTGGCTGATGTTTGCCTTCCGCCGTGACGTGCGCATGTACGATCATGCGGTGTTCGCGCTGTATTCGATCAGCTTCATGTCGCTGCTGTTCATCATCGGCAGCATCGCGCTGGCGCTGGATTTCGTGAACGGCACCTTCTTTGCGCTGCTGATCTTCGTTGCGCCGGCGGTGCACTGGTTCGCCCAGTTGAAGGGGACCTACAGCCTCACCCGCTTCGGCGCCGCGTGGCGGACGGTCGCAATCTCCTTCGCCGCCGTGATGACGCTGTCGATCTACCTGATGATCACGCTGGCGATCGGGCTGATCGACTAGGGCTGGACGGGCTCGCCCGCCGCACCACCCGGCATTGCCCCAGCCCGCAGCGGCTGCCGTGACGTCACCTCGCGAAAGATCTCGCGGTAGCGCGGATGCTCGGTGCCCATCAGCCTGTCCCACACGGTGAAATACAGCCCGAAATTATGGTCGAGGCTGCCGGCGTGATGCAGATCATGGTGGGTGGTGGTGGCAAACAGCCCCCAGAACCAATGGTCGGCAAAGCCGCTCGGCATCAGTTCGACCCCCGAATGGCCCATCACGTTGCGCAGCATCATGATGCCCAGAAAAATGAACGTGGCGCTGAACGGCGTCGAGACCAGCGACACGAAGATCGACACGAAGACCGCTTCGAGCACGGCTTCGGATGCGCTGAACGAATAGGCGGTGAACGGCGTCGGCGTCACCGAACGGTGGTGGTGGCGATGGATGCGGGCAAACAGCGCACGATCATGGATCAGCCGGTGCACCCAATAGAACCAGCTGTCGTGCGCCACCAGCAACACCCCGACAAAGGCGAGCGTCACCGGCCACGGCGCGCTGTCGCCATAATAGGGCGCGGTATAGCCATTGGCGGTGAGCCACAGCGCCGGGGTGGCAACCAGCGCATAGACGACCACGCTGCGCAGTGACGATGCCAGTTCGCGCCCATAGTCGGCGCGCCGGGGTCGCCGTGTCTGCAGCTTGCGCACCCGCCACGGCGACGCGAGCACGATCGCGACAATGATCGACATGATCAGCGTGCCGATCACATAGCGACCGCCATCGAACAGGAACACGTTGGGAAAAACACGAAATGCAGCATCGGCAATGGTCATCGGGGCCTCCTGTGGCGGTAGGAGGCTTGTGCCGCCGCGCCGCGGCCGCTGCGCCGCGCGTTCACGATTTCGACCGGTCGAATTGTCGAATGCGATCAGTCGCCGCCGAATTTGGCGCGATATTCGGTCGGCGTGCAGCCGGTTTCGGCGCGAAAGGCGCGGTTGAACGGCGCAAGGCTGCCAAAGCCGGCATCGAGCGCGATGGTCAGCACCGGCACTTCGCGCTGCGCCGGATCGGCGAGCGCGGTCCGGGCCTCGGCGATGCGGAAGCCGTTGAGATAGGCATTGAAATTGCGCGCTCCCAGCCCGCGGTTGATGGCGCGGCGCAGCCGGTATTCGGGCACCCCCAACCGCGCCGCTACCGCGGTGATCGTCAGCCCCTCCTGCCGATACAGGCGGTCGTGTGCCATGTCGCGCGCCAGCCGCGCCAGCAGCGGGCCATCGTCGGCTTCGGCGACCTGCGCCGGCACCTGGGCCCGCTCTGGCGCTGCCAGCAGCGCCGCATCGCGCCAGCCGAACACCGCGCCCGATACGATTAGCAGCATCACCATCAGCGCGCCCGAATTGATCAGCCGCCATTCGACCGGCGGTGGCCAGCCCGCGACCAGCAATTCGGCACCGACGATAACCGCGATCATCGCGCCGATCACCAGCGCCAGGGCAAGGCGCACGCGGCGTCGCGATTCAACCAGGTCATTGTCGCGGCCGCGCAGCGCTGCCGCCAGGCCCAACGCCGTGCACACCAGGCTCGGCAACGGCCAGAAGAGCACGAGCATCGACCGTGGCCAGCCCGCCGGCAGGCCGGCATAGACGGTGATGGCCCCTGATAACACCAGCCCGACAACAGCCAGATAGTGGATGGGCCTCAGCTCGAAGTCATCGTCGAACCAGCTTGCCGCGAACAGCCAGAACAGCGCCGGTGCCGCCATGCCCGCCAGGTGCAGCGGCACCCGCCACGGTGAACCGACGAACGCCGGTGGCGCGGCGGGCAGGAACAGATAGGCGAGGCCCGACATGGTGAGCAGCAGCCCCAGCCGCGCGGTGAGCGCACCGGCGCCGCCGCGCGCAAAGCCCGCCGCCAGCAGCAGCATCAGCGCCATCGCACCGCCGCGCAGCACGCCGTCCCAGAAAACCAGCCCCATGAAGGCAGGTTAGACCGCCGGCCCCGCGACTGCCAGCGCTTGCGGCGCCTGTGCGCGCGCACAGGCGCCGGTCACATCATGTTGAGCTTGTCCGCCAGTGCCAGCCAGCCGGCGGGTTCGGCGATGATTTCATTGGCCTTGTACTTGCCGAAAATCCGCGTGACGCCGCGGCGTTCGAAGATTTCGTGGACGATCGATGTCGCCGGCCCCACCGCGCCCCGGCCGGTGCCGCTCCCCTTGGCGCCGTCCATCACCTGTTCCTGGAAGGCGCGCCAGTGGATGTCCGACGCGGTCTTGTTGATGATCGTGCCGTACCGCTGCTTGATGCCGGTCTTGTAGAAACTGTTGGCGAGCGTTGCCGGCAGCGCGATGAAGATACTGGCATTGCCGACCGCCGAGATGCCGCGGCTGGCGATCTTGTGCTCCTTCATGGTGATGGTCAGCTCGATCCATTCCTTGACGGTTTTGGACTGATCCCAGCGCTTGTTGTTGAGCAGCGCCTTCAGCTTGTACAGATGCGCGGCGCTGCTGCCGGCGGCGTTGATATCCTTGGCCATGCCGCCGGTGTTGACGCCGCCGGTGTACGCCGACCCGATGCCGCCGGCGATGCTGACCGCGGTGCCGCCCAGGTTCTTGAAGGCGCGGCCCTTCAGATATTCATAGGTCAGCGGGCTGTCGCGTTCATGGCCGTTCTGGACGAAATGCAAATTGGGCGTGACCTTCAGATCGCCGTCGCTGAGCGATTTGAGCAGGGTCAGTCCACCGACGACACCGCTCGCGATGTCACCGGCACCCGCCAGCCCGCAGATCGCATCGGCAAGGCCGAGCCCCAGATCGACACCATCGGTCGGCTTGACGGCGCGCAGATAGGCTTCAACGGCCGCATGGGCCTTGGCAAAATTCGGCATGACGAGGGCCCCAGGGAATCGGATGGATTCGCTGGCGGAAGGTTAATCGTGCCGGGGCGGCGGTCAAGCCTGCCGGGCCTTTGCTTTCCGTTCGCGACGCGGCCTCCTACTCCGCCGCGTCTTCCACCCCCGGCAACATCGCCACCGCCAGCTCGGTCGACGACGGCAGCATCGGGACCTGCACCACCGGCGCCAGCTCGACGAGCTCCTCCAGCCCGGTCGCGGCGCCCATGTCCTTCAGCTTGCGGGCGCGGCCGATGACGCGGTTGTCGACCTGGCCGACCAGCATGTTCCAGTTGCCGACCGCTGCCTCCAGCGCCTTTTGCACCTTGTTGAAATTGCCCCCCATGATGCGGATCGAATCGTACAGATCGCGGCCCAGCTTGGCGATTTCGCCGGCTTCCTTGGCCAGCCGCGCCTGGTCGCGCAGCGCGCCGACGGTGCGCGCCACGGCGACGAGGTTGACCGGCCCGGCGAGCACGACCTGGCGCTTGAAGAAATCGTTCATCAAATTGCGGTCGTGCTCGAGCGCCGCACCGAGGAAATTCTCCCCCGGCACGAACAGCACGACGAATTCCACCGCGCTGCCGACCGCCTTGGCATAATCCTTTTTCGCCAGCCCCTCGGCATGCGCCTTTACGGCGCGCGCATGGGCGGCGAGGAAGGTCTGGCGCGTCGCCAGGTCATCGGCCTCGGCGGCCGAAATATAGGCATCGACCGAGCATTTGACATCGATGACCAGCACGCGGCCGCCGGGTAGGTTGATCTTGAAATCGGGGCGCTGCTTGTTGCCATCCTCGCCATCGACCGACCATTGCGTTTCGAAATCGATGCCTTCGACCAGCCCCGCAGCTTCGAGCACGTTGCGGCACTGTTCCTCGCCCCAGCGCCCGGCGACCTTGCCCGATGACCTGAGCGCGGTCTCCAGCTTGGCGGCGGCGCCGCTGACGCGTTCTTGCCCCAGCACGACATTGGCGAGCTGTTCCTTCAAACTCCCATAGGCCTCGGTCCGCGCCGCCTCGACCTCGCCGAGCCGCGTCTCGTATTTGACGAGCGTTTCCTTCACCGGCGCGATCAGTTCGGCCAGCTGGTTGCGATTGGCCTCGAGGCCCGCACCCGCCGCTTCGCGCTGCCGCACCATCAACGCCTCGGCGCTTTCGGTCAGCTTCGCCTGCGCGCCCTCCAGCGCCTTGCCGGCCAGCGCCTGGAAGGTTTCGACCGTCCGTGCCACCTCGGCCGCGTGCGCCCGGTCACGTTCTTCCTGCTGCGCGCGCAGCCCGCTCAATTCCGCGGCCAGCCGCTCGCGTTCGGCCTCCGCGGCGCGCAGTTCGTCGTTGCGCCGCGTCAGCATCACCACTTCGGTGGCGTGGCGCCCGCGCTCCTCGCGCTGGCGGCCGGCCTCTGCCGCCTGTTCCGCCGCCTCCGCCCGCGCCGCATCGCGCTCGCCGCGCACAACATCGCGCTCGGCGCGCAGTGCCGCCAGCGGCCGTGCCCACAGCGCCCAGCCAAGCAGCAGCGCAACGGCCAGCCCGGCAATCGCCGCAATCCCCATCTCGATCAAGACACGCCTCTCCCCGCGGAACGTTGCGGGAACATTAGGCGAGGCCGGCCGCGCGCGAAAGCACCAAGTTGCGCGCCACACGGGCTCACCATTTCACCACTGGCGCTCGCCTGCGCGCCGCGCCACGATGCGGCAAAACACTGGGGAGAAGCCGACATGCATCCGCACACTATCGTCGCCACCGGGCTGCAATTCCCCGAAGGCCCGATCGCCATGGATGATGGCAGCTGCATCTTTGTCGAGATCAAGGCCGGCAAGCTTACCCGCCTTTTCCCCGATGGCACGATGACGACCGTCGCTACCCCCGGCGGCGGCCCCAATGGCGCGGCGATCGGCCCCGATGGCGCCATCTATGTCTGCAACAACGGCGGCTTTGCATGGTACGAACAGGATGGCATGCTGCTGCCCGGCAACGCTGCCGAGGACTACACCACCGGGCGCATCGAACGCGTCGACATCGCCACCGGCAAGGTCGAGCGCCTGTACGACAAGACCGATGATGGCCTCGCGCTGTCCGGCCCCAATGACATCGTCTTCGACAAACACGGCGGCTTCTGGTTCACCGATCTCGGCAAGCATTTCGCCCATCACGAAACCAAGGGCGGGCTGTTCTATGGCAAAACCGATGGCAGCAGCTGCGTTTGCGCCGTCTATGGCCCCAATCTGAACGGTGTCGGCCTGTCGCCCGATGGCAGCAAGGTCTATGCCGCCGTCACCGCCGGGCGGGTGATCCTCGAATTCGATATCACCGGCCCCGGCACCGTTGCGCCGTCGCCGCTCGCTGCCGTGCCCGGCCGCTTCGTCACCACCTGGGGCACGAAAACCTTCCTCGACAGCCTGGCGATGGAGGCCAATGGCAACATCGCCCAGGCGACGCTGATCGAGGAAGCCGGCGTCACCTCGGTCGATCCGGCGACGGGGGCCAAGGAATTCTTCGCCTTCCCCGATCTCCTCACCACCAACATCGCCTTTGGCGGGCCCGACATGATGGACGCCTGGGTGTGCCTGTCGACCACCGGCAAAATGGCCAAGTGCCGCTGGCCGCGGCCGGGGTTGCGGCTGCATTTCAATGCCTGACGCCCGCGCATGACCATCACCACCCGCACCATCGCCGCGAACGGGCTCAGCTTCGCCGTCGACGAATGCGGCACCGGGCCCGACATCGCGCTGTGCCTGCACGGCTTTCCCGAAAGCCGTTACAGCTGGCGGCACCAGCTGCCGCTGCTGGCGGACCTGGGCTGGCACGCCGTTGCCCCCGATCTGCGCGGCTATGGCGGCAGCAGCCGGCCGGCGCACAAGGCGGATTACCACATCGATCACCTCGTCGCCGATGCGGCGGGGCTGTTCGATGCGCTGGCGGCCGAATCGGGGCCGGGGCGGCGCCTGCTGGTCGCGCACGACTGGGGCGCGATCATCGCCTGGATCTTCGCGCTGCGGAACACGCGGCCGCTCGACGGCCTGATCGTCATGAACGTGCCCCACCCGCGCGTCTTTCGTGACGTGCTGAAGACGAGCTGGGCGCAGAAACGCAAAAGCTGGTACGTCGCCTTCTTCCAATTGCCGAAACTGCCGGAGGCGATGCTCGGCGCGCGCCATGCCGAGGGGATCGGCAAGGCCTTCACCAACATGGCCGTCGACAAATCGGCGTTTCCGCCGGCGGTGATCGACCATTATCGCGACAACGCCAGCCAGCCCGGCGCGTTGACCGCGATGATCAACTACTACCGCGCCAATTTCCCCGCTGTGCTCGACGAACCGGCGCCGGTGCTCGCCGTGCCGACGCTGCTGCTGTGGGGGGAGGAAGACACGGCGCTCGGCCTCGAACTGACACAAGGCTACGCCCCGCTGGTGACCGATTTCGAACTGGTCCGCTTCC
>JBBQKM010000122.1:0-8196 GCA_038326915.1 Sphingomonadales bacterium | reverse complement strand
GCGCGGGGCGCCGCCCGGCGGGGCGATCGGCACGGCGGGCGGCACGGCGTTCTGCGGCGGCGGTACGCTGGCGGCGGGCGGGTTGGCGGTTTGGGCACCGGCCGGCATCAGGATGGCGGCAGCGCCCCCCAGGATGACGGCTGCGGGAATCAGGCTGCGGGCAATACGCACGGGATGACGAACCTTTCGGTATTCGAGAAGCAGTCCATGATGTGCTGCCTCGCATCGTGACAGGCAAGGGGCAGACCGGTCGAAATGGCAGGCAGCGACATCATCGCCCCCTTGCCGGGTCGGAGACTAACCGGCGATGAACGGATGGTCTGGCGCGACGAAGCGTTGCAGACACATTATCTGGTGCCACGCCGGCCTTCGAATTCGCGCAGGAATTCGTTGTTCGGCGACATCACGATCGTCGAGCTGTTGTCGCTGAACGTCGTCCGATACGCCTGCATGGCACGGTAGAAGGCATAGAAATCCGGGTCCTTGCCAAAACTTGCCGCATAGGTGTTGGCGGCTTCGGCGTCGGCGGCGGCGCTGACCAGCTGCGCCTGCTTCTGGCCTTGGGCGCGAATTGTCGCGGCCTCCTGCTGCCGCGCCGAGCGCATGCGCTGATAGGCCGAATCGAGCGTCGCCCCGGTCGGCAGGTCGGCGCGCTTGATGCGGACATCGACGATCTCGGCGCCATATTGCCGCGCCTGGCGGTTCACCGTCTGCTGGATTTCCTCCATCAGCGTGCCGCGTTCGGGGCTCAGCAGCGCCGCGAACGGCTGCTTGCCGAGCTCGTTCCGGAGCTTGGAGGCGAGAATCCGCTTCAGCGCATCGTTGGCATTCTGTTCGGAGCCGACGGTCTGCACCATGCGCAGCGGATCGGTGATGCGAAAGCGCGCAAAGGCGTCGACGACCAGCCGCAACTGGTCGGTGGTCAGCACGGTCTGCGCCTCCATGTCGAGGTCGAGCACGCGCTTGTCGACATAGATGACGTCTTCGATGAACGGCACCTTGGCGACAAGGCCGGCGCCCGAAGTGCCGAACGGCGCCTTGGCATCATAGGCGTTGACGATGCGTTCGGGCTTGCCGAGCCGCAGCACGATCGCCTGCTTGGTCTCGGGCACGGTATAGAAACTGCCCATCGCGATGACGATGAGGACAAAGGCGATGGTCGCCCAGAGGATCGGATTGCGGGTCAGGGTCATCACGGCGCCTTACTGGGCTGGCGGCTGGGCGGTGACCGCGGTCACCGGATCGGCGGCGCGGGCGCGTTTCTGGATTTCGGGCAGCGGCAGATAGGTCTGGACACTGCCGGGCTCGATGACCGTCTTGTCGACCTTTGACAGCACGGTTTCCATCGTTTCGAGATAAAGGCGCTTGCGCGTCACCTCGGGTGCCAGCTTGTACTGGGCATACAGCGCGTCGAACTGCGCCGCCTCGCCCTGGGCGCGGTTGAGCACCTGCTGGGCATAGGCGCGGCTCTTGTTGAGATAGGCCTGCGAATCCTGCTGGGCGGCGGTGACGTCCTTGAAGGCGTCATCGACCGCGGCAGGAGGATCGGCCTGCTTGATGTCGACGCCGCGGACTTCGATCCCCGACCGGTAGCTGTCGAGGATTTCCTGCATGCGCTCGCGCACCTGTTCGGCGATCTGGGCGCGCTGCGGGCCGATGGCGTCGGTCAGCGAGGCCTTGGAGATTTCGGCGCGCATCGCCGATTCGCCGACTTCGCGGACGGTCTGTTCGGGCTCGGCGAGCTCGAACTGGAACAGCTCCGGGTTGCGGATCTTCCAGCGCACCGCATAGGCGAGGTTGATAAGGTTCTGGTCGCCAGTCAGCATCAGATTTTCATTGGCACCGTCGCCGGCGCCGATATCGACCGAATTGATCTGTTCGACCTTGCGCATGACGACGCTGTCGATCGGCCATGGCAGCTTGAAATGTAGCCCGGGATCGGTGCTGCCGGCATAGGCGCCAAAGCGCAGCACGACGCCACGATCCTGCGCTTCGACTTTGTAAAAGCTGCTCAGCGCGATCCACAGCGCCAGGATGCCGCCGGCGATCCACATCCAGTTGTTGCCGGCGAGCGGATCGAAGCCACCGCCGCCGCCGCGGCCGTTGCCGGTACCGGGGAACGACTGGCGCAGCTTTTCCTGGCCGCGCCGGATGATGTCATCGAAATCGCGATTGCCGCCGGGGCGCGGGCCATTGGGCCGGCGCGGCGGGCCTTCACCCCAGGGGTTGCGCGGCGGCGGATCGTTGCCACCATCACCCGAACCACCACCGGCAGGGCCTTCGCCCCACGGGCCCCGATCTTGGGGCCCCTTGCCTTGCGATCCGCCGTCATTGTTGTTTTGCCAGGGCATCCGGTTTCCAGGTCTCGTCTTCGCAGTGTCGAGGTCTATATACGGTCCCCAATCAGGGATTGCGAGGGCGCGACGTTGTCGCTGTTGCCGGCGCACGAAAAGGACCGATTCCCATGGCGTTGAAAGATGATGTGACCGCCGCGCTGGCAGCGGTGGCCGACCCGGCGGGCGGCAGCGTGCTCGACAGCGGCCGCGCTGCGGGCGTCGTGGTCAAGCAGGACGGCAGCGTCGGGCTGGTGCTGGCGGTCGACGGGCTGGACCGGGTCGCCGCCGAGCGTCTGCAGGCGGCGGTGGAAGTCGCGGTCAACCGCGTTGCCGGCGTCAACCAGGCGCGGATCATCATGACCGCCGATCGCGGGAGCGCGCCCGGTGCCCGCGCGGTACCGGCTGCAACGACCGTCGCCGGCATCCGCAAGCTGATCGCCGTCGCCAGCGGCAAGGGCGGCGTCGGCAAATCGACCGTGGCCGTCAATCTGGCGGTTGCGCTGGCGCGGCAGGGCTTCGCCGTCGGGCTGCTCGACGCCGACATCTACGGGCCGTCGGTGCCGACGTTGCTTGGGCTCACCGGCCGCGCCGGGCTGGAGAACAACCGGCTGCAGCCGGGCATCGCGCACGGCATCAAGGCGCTGTCGATGGGCATGATGATGGACCCGAAAAAGGCGGTGATCTGGCGCGGCCCGATGGCGAGTTCGGCGCTGGTGCAGATGGTCGAACAGGCCGATTGGGGCGTGCTCGACGTGCTGGTCATCGACCTGCCGCCCGGCACCGGCGATATCCAGTTGACGCTGGCGCAAAAGCTTAAGCCCGATGGCGCGGTGATCGTTTCGACCCCGCAGGACCTGGCGTTGATCGACGCGCGCCGCGCTGTGGCGATGTTCGGCGAGGTCGATGTCCGCGTGCTCGGCATCATCGAGAACATGAGCGGTTATCGCTGCCCGCATTGCGGCGAGGCCAGCGACCCGTTCGGCCATGGCGGCGCGGAGGACGAGGCGGCGGCGATGGGCGTGCCGTTCCTCGGCCGGGTGCCGCTCGATATCGCGTTGCGGCTGGCGTCGGATGCCGGGCAGCCGGGGCAGGGCGAGCAGGCGGCGGTGTTCGATGCGATCGCGCGCGGGGTGGCGGTGACGGTGGGGTTGTAGACGGCGCTTTTCGCCGCGCGCGGCGTTATGCTGGTTTGAAGGAGATGTGCCATGCCCCTGACCACCGACGCCAAAATCCGTGAATTGCTCGGCAGCGCCCGCACGATTGCCATGGTCGGCGCCTCCAATCGCCCCGATCGCGCCAGCTTTGGTGTGATGCAGGCGCTGCAGGGGCATGGCTATCGCGTGCTGCCGGTCAATCCGCAGATCACCGGCGAACATGTGCTTGGCGAATATGTCTGGGATAGCCTTAATCAGCTGGGCATGCCGATCGACATCGTCGACATTTTCCGCCGGTCTGATGCCGTCGGCCCGATCGTCGACGATGCCATCAAGGCCGGCGCCAGGGCGATCTGGATGCAACTGGGCGTCATCAACGCCGAAGCTGCGGCGCGCGCCGAGGCTGCCGGCCTCAAGGTCGTCATGGACCGTTGCCCCAAGATCGAGATCAGGCGGCTGGGGATCGCCCCCGTCGCGCCGCCGCAAGCGACCTGAGCGCATGGTCGAGCCGGTCGCGCACCAAGGCGTGCAAGGCCGGCGTGGCGGCGGCGATGCCGTGGAACACCGGATCGGGCTTGTTGTAGGCGAGCCGAGCGCCGGTGCGATCGGTGACGATGCCGCCGGCTTCGGCAAGGATCAGCGCCGATGCGGCGACATCCCATTCGGCGATTGTTCGGCCCTCCATCCAGGCATCGGCCTCGTCGGCGGCGAGTTTTGCCATGCGCAGCGCCAGGCTATTGGGCTTTTCGACCGCTTCGCCCGGCCAGGGTGACGGCCAGAATCCCGCCGCCATGTTGGGCGCATCGATGGGCAACCGGGCATCGGCAAAGCTGGCGGCGCCGTTGATGCGCAGCCGCTTGCCGTTGCGCTGCGACCCGCGGCCCTTCAGCGCCGCATAGAGCTGCCCACGGGCCGGCGCTGCGAGCGCGGCCACGGTGACCTCGCCATCTTCGACCAGCGCGACCGATACCGCCCAGCCGGTGCGGCCGCGGATGAAATCGCGGGTGCCGTCGATGGGATCGACCACCCAGACGCGGCGCTTGCCCAGCCGGTCGGCGGTATCGGCGGTTTCTTCCGACAGCCAGCCGTCATCGGGGCGGGCATTGAGCAGCCGTTCCTTGAGATAGGCGTCGCATTCGAGATCGGCGACACCGACCGGATTGCCGGGCGCCTTGTCCCACCAGTCCGACTTGGCGTGGAAATGGCGAAGCGCCAGTTCGCCGGCGGCATGGGCCGCGCGCACCGCGACGGCGAGATCGCTCTGGCGGCGCAGCCCGGGCGCCGGATCAGGCACCCGCAGTTCCTGTTGCGCCTGCGCTCACGCTCCGGCGACCGTCATCCCGTCGATGCGCAAAGTCGGCACATTGCTGGCATGGCGGAACACCAGGTCGTCGGCGGGTACCAGCGCCTTGAACATGTCCTTCAGATTGCCGGCGATGGTAACTTCGGCGACCGGCACGGTGATCTCGCCGTCCTCGATCAGGAAACCGCTGGCGCCGCGGCTGTAATCGCCGGTCAGGCCGTTGACGCCCATGCCGATCAGCTCGGTCACATAGAAACCGCGGGTGATGCCGGCCATCAGCGCCTGTGGGCTGTCGGTGCCGGGTTCGAGATGCAGGTTGGTGGCGCCGGCGCCCGGTGGCCCCGATGTGCCGCGCGCGGCATGGCCGGTGGGTTGCAGCCCCAATAGCCGGGCGCTGGCCGAATCGAGCAGCCAGCCGGTCAGCACGCCTTTGTCGATCAGCGCCGACCGCGCCACGGGCAGGCCTTCGCCATCGAAGCCGCGCGAGCGCAGGCCGCGCGGCCGCAGCGGATCGTCGATGATGGTGATGTGGCTGCCGAACACCGCGGTGCCGAGCGCATCTTTCAGGAAGCTAGTGCCGCGGGTGATGGCGCTGCCGGTGATGGCGCCGACGAGATGCCCGATCAGCGACGCACCGATGCGGCGATCGAAGAGGATCGGCATGCCGCCGGTTTCAAGCTTGATCGGATGCAGCCGGCTGATGGCACGCTGGCCGGCACGGCGGCCGATGGTCGCGGGGTCCTCGAGATCGCTGAAATGCCGCGCCGAATGCCAGGCATAGTCGCGCTGCATGTCGCCGCCTTCGCCGGCGAGCACGCTTGCCGATGTGCCATAGCTTGTCGCTTTCTTGCCGCCGCGGAACCCCGTCGAGGTGGCTAGCGCGCTGACGGCGCGGCCCGCCGAGGCGCCGCCGCCTTCGCTGTTGGTGACGCCGGGGATGGCGCGCGCCGCGTCCTCGGCGGCCATCGCCAGGTCGCGCAGCCGCTCGGCGCTCGGGTCATGGCCATCATCGATATCGAGATCGGCGATGCCGCCCTGCAGCAACCGGTCGGCCGGGGCGAGGCCGGCCCACGGGTCTTCAGGCGCCAGCCGCGCCATGGCGACGGCGCGTTCGGCAGCCGTGGCGAGCGCCTGCGGCGTCAGGTCCGATGACGACACGCTCGCCGATCGCTGGCCGACAAAAACGCGGATGCCGACTTCCTCGCCCTCGCTGCGGCCGATATCCTCCAGCTTGCCGAGCCGCACGCTGACCGATGTCGAGCCATCGCCGACATACATCGCATCGGCGGCATCGGCGCCGGCGGTTTTTGCAGCGGCGAGCGCGGCGTCGAGACGGTCGAGAGCTTGCGGGACTGTGAGCATTTGCCAGACTTAGGCACTCCGCTCGTCGCTGTCATCCCGACGCCGGCGCGTTTCTGTCGGATTTGTGCAATCTGCCGGTCGCGCCGGTTCGTATAGGCAGGTGTGACCGGCGCGGGCCGGATGCCAATCTGGCGCTGGCCCGCAGCCTTGTCTGCCGCATTCTCCCCCCGCTTGCCGTGGTCGGTCACACCAGATTGGGCGTCGCTGTCGTCTTGAGCACGCCGGAGCCGAGCATCGGCGCCAGAAACAACCCCAGCAGCAGCGTGTTCGACACGGCGTTGAGCGTGAAGCCATTGGCGCAGGAAATGGCGCTGTCGATCACATACCAGGCGAGCAGCGACCAGGTCAGGATCTGCCAGACCGGCCCGCCGCGCGCGCCCAGCGCATCGGCGGCGCGCGCACCGGCGGCAACCAGCATGGCGAGGCCGATGGTCAAGGCGCCCATCAGCCCGACGGCAAAGCGCAGCGGTTCGTCGAAGGTCAGCGTGCCGCCGCTGTACATCAGCCCGACCAGCAGCTGCGTCGGGGCGAGGGTTGCCGGAAAGCCGGCGCCGGCCAGCAACAGCCCGAAGCCCCCGACGCCCCAGCACCAGACCGACAGCCATGTCCGCCAGAAGGATGTCATCATGTCGCTCTCCCTGTGATGGCAACAGAGATAGCAGATTAATGTAGCGACCGCTACATGATTTGGCGGTTGAGCCCGGCGACGGCAGCGGCCGCGAACATCAGCAGCCCGGCGGTGCGGTTCGACCGGAATAGCGCGAGCGCGTTGGCGGGGGTGGTGTCGGCCAGCCGCCAGACCTGCCAGCCGAGCTGCAGGCCAAGCGGGACCAGCGCCAGCAGCACCAGCGGATCGGGGCGGACCAGCCAGAGCGCGCCGGCCCAAAGCGCCAGCGCGAGCGCGTAAAAGGCCGCGACGCCGCCGCGTGCCCGCGGCCCCAGCGCCCGCGCCGACGACTTGATGCCGGCCATGGCATCGTCCTCGATATCCTGCAGCGCATAGATGGTGTCATAGCCCAGCGTCCAGGCGACGCCGCCGGCGTAGAGCAGCGCCATCGCCGGCGCCGGATCGGTGATCGCGGCAAAGCCGACCAGCGCCCCCCAGTTGAAGGTGAGGCCGAGCCACGCCTGCGGCCACCAGGTGATGCGTTTCATGAACGGATAGCCGGCGACAAGTCCGAGGCTGGTGACCGCGACGAGCTGCGCCAGCGGCCGCAACTGCATGACGACGACCAGCCCGACCAGCGACAGCGCGATGGCGAGGGCGAGCGCGCGTTTCACCGAGATCGCGCCGCTCGCCACCGGCCGGGCGCGGGTGCGCGCAACCTGGGCATCGAGGTCGCGGTCGATGATGTCGTTCCACACGCAGCCGGCGGCGCGCATGGTCAGGCTGCCGATCGCGAACCAGACGACCAGCGCCCAATCTGCCACCAGCCCGTCGGCGAGCGCCACGCCCCAGGCACAGGGCCAGAACAGCAGCCACGACCCGGCCGGGCGATCGAGCCGCGCCAGCCGGGCATAGGGCTGCGCCGCCGCCGGCAGCCGGTCGATCCAGCTGGGCTGGGCATCGGGCGTGACGCCGTGTTCCGGCGAAGGGGTCACTGTGCTAGCCACGGCGCCATGAGCGAAACCGCACCCGATCTGTCAACTGCGCTGCTTGGCACGCCGCGGCTCCATGTCGATCTGGCACTGGCGCAGGACGCGGTGCTGACCTTGCCGGTGCCGCAATCGCATTATCTGGCGCAGGTGATGCGGCGCCAGCCCGGCGACATGGTGCGGCTGTTCGACAATCGCAGCGGCGAATGGGCGGCGCGCGTGCTGGTGGCGGGGCGCAAGGCGGTCAAGGTGCGGATCGAGGCGCTGATCCGCCCGCGCGAAACCGTGGCCGACCTGTGGCTGTGCTTTGCGCCGCTGAAACGCGGCCGCATCGACTGGGTGGTCGAAAAGGGCTGCGAGCTGGGTGTCGCGCGGCTGGTGCCTGTGCTGACCCGGCGGACGGTGGTCGACAAGCTCAACCTCGACCGGCTGCGCGCCCACATGA
>JBBQKM010000121.1:0-8198 GCA_038326915.1 Sphingomonadales bacterium | reverse complement strand
CGGGCGGCCGCGACCTGCCGGCGCTGATGCGCGAACTGCTCGGCGAACCGCGCCAGCTCGACGGCGTCAACAATCGCCCGGGGTTCCACACCGGCCGCGCCCGCGGTGTCGTCGATCGCGTCTGCGCCAGCGCGGGCTGGGGCAAGCCGGCGCCGAAATCGGCGAAGGGCCGAACGGGGAGGGGTTTCGGATTCTACTTCAGCCATCGCGGCTATTTCGCCGAAATCGTCGATGTCGTCGTCGCCCCCGATGGCGCGGTGACGGTTGCCAAGGTCTGGGTCGCCGGCGATGTCGGCAGCCAGATCATCAATCCGCTCAACGCCCGCCATCAGGTCGAAGGCGCGGTGATCGAGGGGCTGGGGCAGGCGCTGGTCTCGCAAGGCATCGAGCTGGTCGACGGCGCCGTCGTCCAAGCCAATTTCGACAGCTATCCGCTGCCGCGCATCGACAGCACGCCGGTGATCGCCATCGATTGGGTGATGACCGATTTCCCGCCGACAGGGCTCGGCGAGCCGGCGCTGCCGCCGGTCATCCCGGCGCTGGTCAACGCCATCCACGCCGCCACCGGCACGCGGGTGCGCAGCCTGCCGATCATCCCCGACCAGCTTTCCGCCAACCACAGGATCTCCGCATGACCGATTTCGACACGGCCAAGGCGTTTTTCGAAGCCTGCGAGACGGGGAAGGGGGCCGCCGGTTGTGCCGAATATTGCCATCCCGACGCGGGTTTTGCCTGCCAGGCCGATGCGCTGGCATCGGTGACGACGCTTGCCGACTATGCCGACTGGATGCAGGGGCTGCTGGCGATGATGCCCGATGGCGGCTATCGGCTGACTGCCTTTGCCCATGACGCGGCGCGCGGTACGATCGTGGCCAGCGCGGTGTTCGCCGGCACGCACACCGGCGCCGATGGCCCGGTGCCGGCAACGGGCAAGGCGGTGGTGTCGGACTATGCCTATGTCATGCGGATGGAAGGTGGGCTGGTGCGCCACATGACCAAGATCTGGAATGCCGACTGGGCAGTGCGCGCCCTCGGCTGGAGCTGAGCGACGGGCGCTGCCGGCGCAGACTCCCTCTTGACGTTGCCGGCCAGCAAGACGAAAACCTTTGCAAAATATAACATACGGGTCGACCATCGAGATGTGACGGGCAACGGGGGGAACCGGAGCGTGGGGGTCGATCTACGGGCAATTGCCGGGCGCCTTGCGGCCGCCGGGCTGACACTGGGGGCGGCGATTGCTGCCAATGCGCAGGGTCTGCCGCCTGCAGCCCCGCAAACCGTGCCGACGCTACAGCAGCTGAAGCCCGAGGTGATGACCCCGGCGCCGCCACCGCCGACGGTCAAGGTCGATGCCAGCAAGGCGATCACCACCCCCGATTGTGCGCTGGCCACATCCGAATTGCGCGTGTCGATCGATCGCGTCCGCTATACCCCGCTTGGCCGCGATGCCATTGCGCCGCCGATCGCCGCGATCCTGAACGACGTCACCGTGCCGGTGAAGGGCGACCAGCCGATCAGCGGCATCTGCGGTATCCGCGATGCCGCCAACACGGCGCTGCGCCGCGCCGGCTATGTCGCGTCGGTGCAAATCCCGCCGCAGGAAATCACCAATGGCGAGCTGACCCTGGCGGTCATCGTCGCCCGCATTACCGAAATCCGCGTCCGCGGCGAGGCGGGTTCGCACCGCACCGGGCTGGCCAGGCGCATCGCCGAAATCCAGGCGCTCGATCCGGTCAATGAACGCGATATCGAACGGTTGCTGCTGCTCGCCGGCGATGTGCCGGGCCTCGATGTCCAGCTGGCGCTGCGCCCGGCGGGTACCGGCCCCGGCGACGTCATCGGCGACCTGAACGTCGCCACCCAGAAATTCGCGGTGTTCGGCAATATCCAGAATTACGGCTCGAAACAGCTGGGGCGCGAAACGCTATATGCCCGTGTCGAAACCTATGGCCTGCTGACCGGCAGCGACCTTCTCTATGTCGCCGGCTCGACGACGCTGGATTTCAAGGAACAGTTCGTCGCCCAGGCGGGCTATACGACACAGCTCAACGGCGCCGGCACGACGCTCGGTGGCCGCTTCACCTATGCCTGGTCGCGGCCGACGCTCGACCAGCTCGATCTCAGGTCGCAATCGATCATCGCCGGCATCGACCTGTCGCACCCGCTGATCCGCACCGTGCAGAACAATCTGGCGCTGACCGGCGGTTTCGAACTGCTTGAACAGCGCACCAAGGTTTATGGCGGGCCGACGCCATCACCGTTGAATCGCGATAAGTTGCGCGTCATCTATGCCCGTATTGATGGCAGCTATCGCCAGCCGCGGCCGGGCGGCGACGACAAATTCTTCATCCATGCCGCGGTCGAGGTTCGCAAGGGCCTCGATATCCTCGATGCGTCGAAACCGGGGATCGCCGCCACCGACGGCTATACGCTGTCGCGTTTCGATGGCGATCCGCAGGCGACGGTGCTGCGCGGCGAACTCGATGCCATCGTCGGCATCGGCCCGATCTTCAGCCTCGCCGGCACGGCGCGCGGCCAATGGGCCAATCATGCGCTGCTCAACCTTGAAGAATATTCGATCGGCAATCTGACCATCGGCCGCGGCTATGACCCCGGCTCGAATTCCGGTGACCGCATCATCGGCCTGCGCGGCGAAGTGCGCGCGCTGCTGCCGCTCGGCCTGCCGGTGTCGGTGCGCGCGCTCGGCTTCTTCGATGCCATCTGGCTGTACAACCTCGATCGCAACACCACCGAGGATGGCCGCCGGCTGACATCCTGGGGCGGTGGGCTGGAGGCCAGCCTGCCCGGGCGACTGGTGCTGCAGGTGCTTTATGCCAAGCCGCGCGACAAGGCGCTGTCGATCGACAAGGCACCGCCGCCGGGCCGCGTGCTCGTTTCGCTCACGACAAAGTTCAGCCCCAATGCGCGCTAGCTCAACAGCAACAGGACATTGGACGATGCTCCCGTTTTCCAATCCGGCTCGCGGCCTGCGCCAGGCCTTGGTTGCTTCGTCGGCACTTGCCGGATGCCTCGCCGGTCTGTCGGCCGCCAATGCCCAGGTTACGCCGACGACCCTGCCCAACCTTGGCACGGCGACGGTCGTAACCCAGGGCCTGACGCCGGGCCCGACGACTCCGGCAGGGTCATTCAATCCGGTGGCCGTGCCCGGCGGAACCGTTGCCAATCCGACGCTCGATATCCGGCTGCGCGACAATGCGACTGTCATCAACTGGACAGGAGGCTTCAACATCGGCTCCGCCGCCGCGCTCGGCTTTACCGATGCTCGGGCCGACATTGCCGGCGGCCCGACGGGGCAGACCGCCAATATCGCCGTGCTCAATCGCGACCTGACGGGAACGAGATCCGAGATCAACGGCCTGCTTTCTTCCGGCAACAATGTCGCAGTCTATGTGATAAATCCGTCAGGCGTGCTGTTTGGGCCGGCGTCGAGCGTCAGCACCGGCGGGCTAGTCGCCTGTACGCTCGATCTCGACGGCCCGCAGCAGGCGCTGTTCCTGACCGGCGCGACCAGCCTGCAATATGCCGGCGCACTGGTCTCGACGGCCGAGGTCCGCGTCAACGGTGGCACGCTGTCGACCGCCACCGCCACCGGCCCCGGCAATCTCGTGCTGCTCGGCGCCGTCGTCGCGTCGAGCGGCAGCCTGACCGCCAAGGGTGATGTCGGGCTCGTTGCTGCCACCGATGTCACCGTCGCCATGGCCGCCGGCAGCCCGCTGTCGGTCACCATCAACAAGGGCAGCCCGGTCGCCGGGCCGATCGTCGCCAGTGGCACGATCAACGGCGTCAACGTGGTCTTTGCCGCCGCCAGTGCGGTCAATGCGCTGCTCGACATCAGCAGCGTCGTCACCGCGACGACCGCGAGCGCCACCGATCGCGGCGTGGTGCTTGTCGCCGGCCGCACCGCGCCGGCCGATCCGCTCGTCACCATCGCCGTCGACGCGAGCACCGCCGGGGTGATCGGCACGACGCTGGGCGGCAGCCTGACCGCGACGGGCCTCGGTGGCGGCGTCACCGTCAACAGTGGCGGCGCCATCACCAGCCCCGGCACCGCGGCGAACCTCAGCGCCGCGACCGCCGTTTCGGCGCGCACGACCACGGGCGCGATCACGCTGGGCGATGTTGCCAGCAGCGGCGGCACCGCGACGGTCGTATCAGGCAATGCCGGACTGACGCTCGCGTCGCTTACCGGCCGCAACGGCATCACCGCCACCGGCACCGCCATCGGCGTCGGCGCGGTCACCTCGAGCAACGGCCCGGTGACGCTGGCCGCCAGCACCGCCGGCATCACCGCGACGACGATCAGCGGCGGCGGCGCGGTCAGCCTGACCGCGGCGACCGCGCTGCAGGCGACCAGCGCCAGCGGCACGACCCTGACCGCCAGCGGCGGCTCGATCGCGCTGGGCAGCGCCGCCACCACCGCCGGCGACGCACAATTGACCAGCACCGCGACGACGATCGCGCTGGGCAGCGCCACTACGGTCGGCGGCGGCCTGACGCTTGCGGCCGCGACCGGCGCCAGCGTGACCGGCGCGGTTACGGCCGCGGGTGACTATGTCATCACCGGCACCACGGTGGCGCTCGGCGACGGCACGGCGCGGCTGCAAAGCGCCACCGGCGATATCGACATCACCGCCAGCGCCGGCGCCATCACCGGCGCGGCGCTGCTCAGCCTGCGCGCCAACAGCGATGGCGGCGGCGGCAACGACCGGCTGGTGCTCGATGCGACTGGCGGTGGCATCAGCTTTGCCGCGACAAGCGCGCTGCAGGGCGGCCCGGCGCGGCAATCGGATGTCGGCATCCGGCTCGGCACGCCCGGCTCGACGCTGGCGCTCGGCGCGGTCAGCGCGCGCGAATTCGGCGCGATCAACGCCGCGCACACGGTGATTTCCGACCTGACCAGCAGCGCCAATATCAGCTTTGGCGCCGCGGTCAGCACGGTCAACGACCTGGCGATCACCACCACCGGCGCCGCCACCATCACCGCGACGACGATCGCCAGCGACGGCACGCTGGCGCTGACCGCCGCCGGCGCCATCACCGCCACCGGCCTGACCGGCACCGACGGGCTGACTGTCGACGCCGCCAGCATCGACGCCGGCACGATCAACGCCGCCAATGGCGCCGCCGCGCTGACCAGCACCAGCGGCGCCGTGCAGATCAGCGGCGGCACGGTGCAGTCGGCAGCGCTCGATGCCGCCACGACGCTCGGCGTTTCGGGCACGCTCAACGTCACCACCAATGCAACGCTGACCGCGGGCAGCAGCTTCACCGGCGGCAGCGTGCTTGCCGGCGGCACGCTTGCCGTGACGCCTGCAACCACCGTCAACGCCACGAATCTGACAGGCGCCAACGGCCTCACCGTGACCGGCAGCAGCATCACCATCGGCACGATCGGTGCCGCGACCGGCAACGCCAGCCTGACCAGCAGCACCGGCGCTATCCAGATCACCGGCGGCACGGTGCGGTCGGCGGCGCTCGATGCCGCGACCAACCTCGGCGTTTCGGGCACGCTCAACGTCACCAACAACGCGACGCTGACGGCGGGCGGCAGCTTGACCGGCGGCAGTGTGCTCGCCGGCGGCACGCTCGCTGTTACCCCGGCGACCACGGTCAACGCCACAGCGCTGACCGGCGCCAACGGCCTGACCGTGACCGCCACCAGCATCACAATCGGCACTATCGGCGCTGCCAATGGCGTCGCCAATCTGACCAGCACCAGCGGCGCGATCCAGTTCACCGGCGGCACTGTCCGCTCGGCGTTCATCGATGCTGCCACCAACCTCGGCATTTCGGGCACGCTCGCCATCACCAACGCCGGGCTGCTCGGCGCCGGCGGCAGCTTCACCGGCGGCAGCGTCACCGCCGGCGACACGCTGTCGGTGCTGGCGGGAACGACGATCGACGCCGCCACGCTCGCCGGTGCCAATGGGCTGACCGTCACCGGCACCACGCTGACGCTCGGCCAGGCCAATGCCAGCGCCGGCGATGCGCTGCTCACCGCGACCACCGGCAGCCTGGGCCTCGGCGGCGCCACCACCGGCGGCGACCTGCGCATCGACGCGGCGACCAGCGCCAGCGTCACCGGCGGCGCGACGATCGGCGGCGACTATATCATCACCGCCGCCTCGGTTGCACTCGGCGACGGCAGCGCGCGCACCCAGGCCGCGGCCGGCACCATCGACATCACCACCAGCGCCGGCGCCATCACCGGCGCCGCCAACCTCATCCTGCGCGCCAACAGCAATGGCGCCGGCGGCGAAAACCTCGTCCTCGATGCCACCGGTGGCGGCATCGTCTTTGCCGCCAGCAGCCAGTTGCAGGGCGGGCCGGCGCAGCAATCCGATGTCGGCGTCCGCCTCGGCAGCCCCGGCACGCCGCTGGTGCTCGGCGGTGTCACGGCGCGCAAGCTGGGCGGTATCGATGCCGGCCATGTCTTTATCGGCCAGTTGAGCAACGACGCGGCGATCACGCTCGGCACGACAACCAGCCTGACCCAGACGCTCGATATCTCGACCAGCGCCGGCAACATCACCACCGGCGCCATCGCCATCACCGGCGCCGGCCAGACGCTCAGCCTGACGACTTTGGCGGCAGGCAGCGACATCACCAGCACCGGGCTGCTCAGCGCCGCGGGCGACGTCACGCTGGCGGCCGCACGCAATCTGTCACTCGCCGAGGCGCGCAGCTCAGCCGGCAATGTCATCGCCACCGCCGGCACCGGCAGCCTGAGCGCCACCACCTTGCGCGCCGCCGGCAGCGTCGACGCCAGCGCGGCGACCAGCGCTACCATCACCAATCTGATTTCGGGCACCAACGCCGCCGCCGCCGACCGCTCGGCGACCGTCACCGCGGCCAGTGTCGATGTCGGCACCGTCACCGCCGGCACGTCGCTGGCGCTGACCGCGACCAACGGCGCGCTGACCCTGGGCGGCGGCAGCGCCGGCGAAGGCGCTACGCTGACCAAGCAGGGGCCGACCGGTGACCTGACGATTTCCGGCGCCTTCAGCGTCAACACCAACCCCGGCGCCACCGGCGCGCTGGTGCTCGATACCGCCACCAATGCGCGCATCGTCAGCCTGACCAATGTCACCGGCGATCTTTCGCTTGTCGTCGCGGGCGCACTGACCGGGCTTGCGGACGGCCTGGGCGGTTTCCTGACCGCCGACCTTGCCGCGCCGGCGGCCGGCCGTGATCTCAGCGTCGATGTCGGCGGCATCGTCACGCTCGGCAATCTTGTCGCCGGGCGCGATATCCTTGTCACCGGCGGCAGCGCCGTCACCCTGGGCGGCAATGTCACCGCCGGGCGCGATTATCGCGTTACCGGCCCGGCCGTCTTCCTTGGCCCCAGCACCCAGCAGGCGGGCGGGGAGATTGCCATCACCGCCACCGCCGGGCCGATACAGGCAGCCACGCCCGGCCTTGTCCTGACGTCGAACAGCGACGGCGTCGGCGGCGGCGACCTGATCCTGCGCACGACATCGAACCTTGCGCTCGCCGGCTCCACGCTGCGCGGCGGCCCAGCGCGCCAGTCGACGGTGCGCATCGGCGTCGGCGCCGGCGCGCCGATCACGCTCGGCACCGTTGCCGCCGCGACGCTGGTCAACTGGGATGCCGGGCTGACCGCGACTGCGCTCGATGCCACCAATATCATCACCGCCGACACGATAACCACCACCGGCACGCTGACAATCGGCAGCACGCTGGTGACGCGGCCGACGGCGCTGTCGCTCGGCAGCGCCACCAGCACGGCGGGCGACATCATCCTCAACGTCAACGGCCCGGTTGCGGCGGGGGCCGCCGGCACCAACCTGACCGCCGCCGGCGCCATCGTCACGCGCACCTCGACCGCGCAGTTTGGCACGCTGGCGGCGACCAGCATCGATGCCGAAACGCTTGGTGACCTGGTCGTCGCCAGCAGCACCGCGCCGACGACCCGGCTTGCTGCCGGCAACAATCTGCGGCTCGGCAGCGCCAGCGGCAGCGGCACTATCACGCTGACGGCTGCCACCGACATCACCGGGCTGTCGACCGGCCCCGGCACCTTCGGCCGCGCCGCCCTGTCCGGCGGCAGCATCAGCGCGACCGCGACCGGCACAGGCGGCGGGCTGATCTCGCTTGGCGCTGTCACGGCTGCCACTGGGCTTGCCGTGACCGGACGCCAGCTCGACATCACCCGC
>JBBQKM010000120.1:0-8209 GCA_038326915.1 Sphingomonadales bacterium | reverse complement strand
CAGCAGGCGCAAGCCATCGGCCATCAAGCTGCCGTGGCCGGGGCCAAGTTCGACCACATGCAGATCAGGCTTGCCGGCGCGCAGCCACAGATCGCCGATCCAGCCGCCGAGCATTTCGCCGAACATCTGGCTGATTTCCGGCGCGGTGGTGAAATCACGGCCCAAGGGATCTTCGCCGCCATAATAAGCCGCGTTGCAGGCCGCCATCCACGCATCAAGCCGCAACGGGCCATCGGCGACGATGCGGGCCGCGAGGCTGTGCGCCAGAGTCAGTTTCTGCGCCTCACGCCGGTACGGGCTTGCGCACCAGCGCCAGGACCAGAAGCAGTATGGCCGCAAGGATCAGCGACAGGCTGAGCGTCTGGCCCATGGTGAGGCCGCTATCGAGAATGCCGAGTTGGCGATCCGGCTCCCGATAATTTTCGACGATATAGCGCGACAGGCCGTATCCGATGCCGAACACGCTCGCCAGCAGGCCGGGGCGCAGCCGGGCGCGGGTGCCCCAGAACAACAGCGTCAGCACGCTGAGCAGCACGACGCCCTCCAGCCCGAATTCGAACAGTTGCGACGGATAGCGCGGTTCCGGCCCGGCGCCCGGAAAGATCACCCCCCAGTCGCTGCCCGTCGGCCGACCCCACAGCTCGCCATTGACGAAATTGGCGAGCCGGCCGAGACCGAGGCCGACCGGCGACACGGTCGCGACATAATCGAGCACGCGCAGGCCGTTGACGCGATTGGCGATGCCAAAGCCGATGCAGCCGATGATCACCCCGGCGATGCCGCCATGCGATGACATGCCGCCATCCCAGACGCGCAGGATCTTGATCGGATCGGCGAGATATTCGTTCAGATTGTAGAACAGCACATAGCCGGTGCGGCCGCCGACGATGACACCCAGCGTCGCCCAGGTGATGAAGCTGTCGAGCTGTTCGCTGGTCATCGGCGACCCCGGCAGCTTGATCATCCGTGCCAGCAGCCACCAGCCGATGACGATCGCGGCGATATAGCTGAGCGAATACCAGCGCAGCGCGAACGGTCCCCAGCCGCCGAATGGCCCGATGGTGAACACCTCGGGGCGCAGCGGCAGGGTGGCGAAATCGATGGCGATCTGGGTCAGGTGAAGCAACACTTGCGCCTTTTGTCAGCTTGCCGTCACCGGCGGGCGGCACCATAAAGCCGGAACAACAGAACACCAGTGGGGAGTAGGGCCGATGGCCGACCTGGAGACATTCCGCGCCGAAACCCGCGCGTGGCTAGAGGCGAATTGCCCGGCCGAAATGCGCACCCCCATCACCCGCGATGCCGATGTCTGCTGGGGCGGCCGCAAAGCGAAGTTGAGCGACGCCCAGCGGCTGTGGATGGACCGCATGGGCGAACGCGGCTGGACGGTGCCCGAATGGCCGACCGAATATGGCGGCGGCGGCGTGACAAAGGACGAGGCCAAGGTGCTCGAAAGCGAAATGCGCCGCATCAAGGCGCGATCGCCGCTGTCGTCCTTCGGCATCTGGATGCTCGGGCCGGCGCTGCTCAAATATGGCAACGAGGCGCAGAAGAAGGAGCATCTGCCCAGGATCGCCCGCGGCGAAATCCGCTGGTGCCAGGGTTATTCGGAGCCGGGTGCCGGGTCCGATCTCGCCAGCCTGCGCACCTCGGCCGAGGACAAGGGCGACCATTATCTCGTCAACGGCAGCAAGGTGTGGACCAGCTATGCCGACAAGGCGGACTGGATCTTCTGCCTCGTCCGCACCGACGCGACCGTCGCCAAGCATCTCGGCATCAGCTTCCTGCTGTTCGACATGGCCAGCCCCGGCGTCTCGACCTCGCCGATCCGGCTGATCTCGGGCTCATCGCCGTTCTGCCAGACATTTTTCGACAATGTGCAGGTGCCCAAGGAAAACCTGATGGGCCAGGCCGGCAAGGGCTGGGACATCGCCAAATATCTCCTCACCCACGAGCGCGAAATGATCGGCGGCAGCGATTCGACCGGCGGCGGCATGCGCGACGGGGTTTCGCAGATCGCCAAGCGCCACATCGGCCTCGATGCGGCGATCCTCGCCGATACAGGCTTGCGCACCGACATCGTCCGCCACGAGATCAACGCCTGGGCGTTTGCGCTGACGATGGAGCGCGTGAAAGACGAGGCCAAGGCCGGGCAGGGCGTCGGCGCGCTGTCGTCGATGCTGAAATATTATGGCACCGAGCTAAACAAGGACCGGATGCAGCTGCTGATGAGCATCAACGGCAGCGATGGCCTGACCTGGGAAGGCGCCGGCGAAGGCGAGGGCGACCTGGCGCGCAACTGGCTGCGCAGCCGCGCCAATTCGATCGAGGGCGGCACGTCGGAGATCAACCTCAACATCATCGCCAAGCGCGTGCTGGAATTGCCCGGGGCGTGATCGCTCCCCTCCCGCTTGCGGGAGGGCCGGGGGGTGGGGGAGTCCACCACCCGACCCAGCTTGTTCGTCACGGCAAACCCCCACCCCCGACCCCTCCCGCAGGCGGGAGGGGAGCAGGAAAAAGTAAAATGGCCCTAGTTCTTACCGACGACCAGAAGATGATCCGCGAATCGGCGGACGGTTTCTTCAAGACCGAAGCCCCCGTTAGCCAGCACCGCGCGCTGCGCGACGCCAGCGACGCAACCGGCTTCGATCGCGGCACCTGGGCCAAGATGGCGGAAATGGGCTTCGCCGGCGTGCTGGTGCCCGAGGCGCATGGCGGCGCCGGGTTCGGCCATGTCGCCGCCGGGCTGATCATGGAAGCGATCGGCCGCAACCTGAGCGCCGCGCCGATGCTGTCGACGGCGGTGCTTGGCACCACGGCGCTGATCGCCGGCGGCACGGCCGACCAGCAGGCGAAATATCTGCCGCTGATCGCCGAAGGCAAGCGCCTGTTCGCGCTCGCGGCCGACGAGGCGGCGCGCCACAATCCAGCGCATGTGACGACGACCGCGACCCCGTCGGGCAACGGGTTCCGCCTGAATGGCACCAAGGGTTTCGTCCTCGATGGCCATGTCGCCGACACGCTGATCGTCGCGGCGCGGACATCGGGGAATGATCGCGACAAGGACGGCATCACGCTGTTTCTCGTCGATGCCAGGGCGCCGGGCGTTGCCGCCGAACGCCGGTCGATGGTCGACAGCCGCAATGCCGCGCGGATCACGCTCGCCGAGGTCCAGGTCGATGGCGCCGATGTGCTGGGGACGGTCGGTGGCGGTTTCGCGCTGCTGGAAACGATCCTCGACGCCGGCCGCGCTTGCCTTGCCGCGGAAATGCTCGGCGTGTCGTCGGAAAGCTTCACGCGGACGGTCGATTACCTCAAGCAGCGCGAACAGTTCGGGCAGAAGATCGGCAGCTTCCAGGCGCTCCAGCACCGCGCCGCGCATCTGTTCTGCGAGGTCGAGCTGGCGCGCTCCGCCACCTTGCGCGCGCTGGTGGCGCTCGATGAGAAAGACGATCGCGCGCCGATGTTCGCCTCGCTGGCCAAGGCCAAGTCGGGCGAGGTCGCCAAGCTGGCGACCAACGAAGGCGTCCAGATGCACGGCGGCATCGGCATGACCGACGATTTCGACATCGGTTTCTACATGAAGCGCGCGCGCGCCGCGCAGGAAACATTCGGCGACATCGCCTTTCACGGCGACCGGCTGGCGCGGATGCTGGGTTACTGACGCGGCGATTGTTGCAAATGGCGCGGGCCATGTCATTTAGGCGCAAATTGAAGAAGCGGGTGAACCGCTCGCCAACCTGATGCCCTGGGGAATGCCATGAAGTCCGCGCTCGATTCCGCTCTCGATGCCGTCATCGGCGGCATCACCGCCGCCGGCGGGCCCCTCGCTGTCGGTGAAGCGACGGTGCGCGGCGCCACTCTGCCCGCCTTCACCGCCGCGCCGGCGTCGATGCGCGAATATTTCGCCTTTTTCTTCGCCTCCAACGCCGACAAGGAATTCCTTGTCTATGGCGACGAGCGGCTGACCTTTGCTGACGTCCACGCCCGCGGGCTGAAGTTCGCGGCGATGCTCCAGCACCGCCACGGCATCGCCAAGGGGGATCGCGTTGCCATCGCGATGCGCAACTATCCCGAATGGATCATCGCCTTTGTCGGCGTGCTCCACCTCGGCGCCATCGCCATCCCGATGAATGCGTGGTGGACCGCCGAGGAGCTCGACTACGGCCTCAGGGATTCGGGCGCGCGGCTGGCCATTGCCGACGAGGAACGCGCGCGGCGGCTGGCGACCCTCGCGTGCAAGGCCGCGGTGCTGACCGTGCGCACCGCCGCCGAAGTCACCGCCAGCCTCGGCTTCGTCCGCGCCGAGGATGAACTGGCCGCGTCACCCGACACCACCTGGTTCCTGCCCGACATCGCGCCCGAGGATGACGCGACGATCATGTACACATCGGGGTCGACGGGCAGCCCCAAGGGCGCCGTGTCGACGCACCGCGCCATCGTTTCGGGCGCGATGAACTATCTCGTCGCGGGCCTCGCGCTGCTCAACCTGTCGCAGCAGCAGGGTGCCGCGATGCCCGAACAGCAGGTCATGCTGCTCAACGTGCCGCTGTTCCACATCACCGGGTCGGTGCCGGTGCTGCTGGTGTCGATCGCCATCGGCCGCAAGATGGTGATCATGCACAAATGGGATGCCGGCGAGGCGCTGCGGCTGATCGAAAAGGAACGCGCCACCTATTTCGTCGGCGTGCCGACGATGAGCCTCGAGCTGATGCAGCATCCCGACCATGACAAATATGACCTGTCGTCGCTGGTCGATATCGCCAGCGGTGGCGCACCGCGGCCGCCCGAACATGTCGAGCGGCTGGCCAAGACGTTCGCCGGCACCAACCCGGTGCAGGGCTATGGCCTTACGGAAACCAACGGCGTCGGCGCCGGCAATTTTCGTGACAACTACCGCGCCAAGCCGGCCTCCACCGGCCGTGCCGCGGCGCCGCTGGTCGAATTGCGCATCGACCAGGGCGATGGCCCGGTCGGCGCCGGCGTGCCGGCCGGCACGGTCGGCGAGGTCTGCATCCGCACGGTGTGCAGCTGCCGCGGCTATTGGAACAAGCCCGAGGCGACGCTGGCGGCGTTTCCCGGCGATGGCTGGTTCCGGACCGGCGACCTCGGTTATCTCGACGAGGATGGTTACCTGTTCATCGTCGACCGGAAAAAGGACATCATCATCCGCGGCGGCGAGAATATCAGCTGCCAGGAGGTCGAATCGGCGATCTACACCCATCCCGCCGTCGCCGAATGCAGCGTCTTCGGCCTGCCCGATGACCGGCTGGGCGAGATCGTCGGCGCGGTCGTCTATGTGAAGCCAGGGTCGCAGCTCGAAGCCGCCGACCTTTATGACTTCATCGCGCGCGACCTCGCCACCTTCAAGCTGCCGGCCAAGATCTGGCTCAGCCACGATCCGCTGCCCAAGCTGGGGTCGGCAAAGATCGACAAGGTGACCCTGCGGACGCATTATCGCGCCGTGCACCTCGGCAAGGCCGTCTGAGTCGCAAGCTGTTCCGGGAGAACGACGATGTTCACCACCATGCTCGAAGGCACCCAGGACGACTGGAGCCACATCGCCAAGGCGCACATGCAGCACCAGGTGTCGGCCGCGCCGCAGCAGATCATGGAATCGCTGCGCCGGCTGGAGGCGATCGAGGTCGGTTTCGGCGCCAACCAGCTCCAGCACAGCCTGATGACCGCGACGCTCGCTCGCCGCGACGGCGCCACCGACGAAGAAGTCGTGACCGCGCTGTGCCACGATCTCGGCAAGCTGATGAGCATTCCCAACCACGGCGCGATCGCCGCTGAAATCCTCAAGCCCTATGTGTCCGATGACCTCTACCACGCGGTCAAATGGCACCAGGATTTCCAGGGCAAATATTATTATGAATATCTCGGCAAGCCCGCCGACATGCGCGAGCGTTTCCGCGCCGAACCTTGGTTCGCGACCGCCGAGAAGCTCGTCGACCACTGGGACGCCCCGGCCTTCGATCCGGCGTATGACAGCGACAGCCTCGAAAGCTTCGAACCCGAAGTGACGCGGGTGTTTTCGCGGCCGGTCCGCGCTTACTAGGGTCGAACTGAATCGAAAAAATGGCCTCTGGCGGCTGGGGCCTTGGGCCCCGGACCCCCATTTGTGGGCATGGCACAACATCATCGAAATGGGGTTTGGGGCCACGGCCCCAACCACCGGAGGCTCTGCTTCTACCCCGATAGAATCGAACTTTGGACGGATTAACAACGCGTTACTGCGAGGCCGGAACGTTCCCCGGCAACGGGCGTTATTCGGTGGCAGCGCGACATTCGGTCGCCCAATTGCGCCGGAGTATCCCCATGTTGATCAATATCATTATCGCACTCATCGTCGTCGGCGTGTTGCTCTGGCTGGTGAACAACTATTTGCCGATGGACGGCAAGATCAAGAACATCCTCAACATCGTCGTCGTCATCGCCGTCGTCATCTGGCTGCTGCAGACGCTCGGTGTGCTCGGCGGCATTGGCCTCCGCTGATAACTTGGGGCTGGCCCCGCGCCGGCCCCAGATCGCTGACGGCTTATTCGCCGATCTGGTCGGGGATGTAATCGCCCTCGGCCCGGTCGGCGAATTTCGTTATCGACTTGTGGAAGGTCAGCGGCACGCTGCCCGTCGAACCATGGCGTTGCTTGGCGACGATGACTTCGGCCAGGCCAAAGATCTTTTCGGCCTTTTCACGCCATTTCAGATGCTTGTCGGCTTCCTCGGGGTCGGGCTGCTTGAGCGCGTGATAATATTCCTCGCGATAGACGAACAGCACGATGTCGGCGTCCTGCTCGATGGTGCCCGATTCGCGCAGATCCGATAGCTGCGGCCGCTTGTCCTCGCGCGCCTCGACAGCGCGGCTCAGCTGCGACAGCGCCAGCACCGGCACCTGCAATTCCTTGGCCAGCGTCTTCAACCCGCGGGTGATTTCAGAAATTTCCTGCACGCGGTTCTCGGCGCCATTCTTCGCCGATCCCTGCAGCAGCTGCAGATAGTCGACAACGATCAGCCCGATTTCGCGCTGGCGCTTCAGCCGCCGGGCGCGGGTGCGCAACGCGGCGATGCTCAGCGCCGGTGTGTCGTCGATGAACAGCGGCAGCCCCGACAGGTCGCCGGCGGCACGCGCCAGCCGGTTGAACTCGTCCTGGCTGATCTTGCCCATGCGCAGGCTTTCCGAATTGACTCCCGATTGTTCGGCAAGGACACGCGTCGCCAGCTGGTCCGACGACATTTCGAGGCTGAAAAACGCCACCGCGGCGCCGCTGGATTTCTCCGGATCTATGTTGCGCGCCTGGTCCTGGACGAAGCGCTGGGCGCAGGCGAAGGCGATGTTGGTGGCAAGCGCCGTCTTGCCCATCGCCGGACGGCCGGCGAGGATGACGAGATCGGACTTGTGCAGCCCGCCGATCTTTTCGTTGAGCGCGTTGAGCCCGGTCGTATAGCCCGACAGATGCCCGCCCGATTTCATCGCGCGGTCGGCCATTTCGATGGCTTCGCGCGTCGCCTGGCCGAAGGTCTTGACCGCGCCGGCAACCTCGCCCGCCTCGGCGACCTTGTAGAGCGCCATTTCGGCGCTTTCGATCTGCTTCAGCGGCGCGACATCGGCCGATGTGTCGGCGGCGCTGACCGCCATTTCGCGGCCGACGCGGATCAGTTCGCGCAGCAGCGCCAGGTCATAGATCTGCTGGGCAAAATCCTTGGCGGCGATCAGCGCGCCCGAATGCTGGGTCAGGCTGGCGAGATAGGCCGGGCCGCCCATTTCGATCATCGCTGGGTCGGCCTCGAACAGCGGCTTCAGCGTCACCGGCGTCGCCGCCATCTTGCGATCGTTGAGGCGCAGGATCGCCTCGTAGATGCGGCCGTGCAGCCCTTCGGCGAAATGCTGCGGCCCCAGCCGCATCATCACGTCCTCGACCAACCGGTTGTCGATCATCAGCGCGCCGAGCAGCGCCGCCTCGGCTTCGAGATTCTGGGGCAGGGTGGCGGTATCGGCGGCAGGTTCGACGACGCGAAGCGGGATGGGAGTGATCATGAAATTGCTATCGCGCAAGCACGGCGCGGTGGCAAAGCCGGGCCGGCTTGTTCACAGATTTCAGCAGCTTGGCGCACAGCTTATCCACAGCGGTTGCGACACTAACATATTGATTCAAGGCTGGGAAAAGAACTTTTGGGGATAAGCCGCCTCCGGCGGGCAGGGGGCGAC
>JBBQKM010000119.1:0-8214 GCA_038326915.1 Sphingomonadales bacterium | reverse complement strand
GATCGCCGATGGCAGCGGCAGCAGCGGCGGGATTGCCGCCAGCACCAATATGCCCAGCGTCCACAGCACCGCCGCCGGCGGCGCCATGAACCAGCCACCGACCAGCGCCGCGGTGATCGCCGGGGCGACCAGCGAACGGCGCAGATTGTCGATCATCTTGGCACGGCCATTGCCGGGCAGGCGTTCGGTGAGCGCGCGGTCGACGGCGAGGATCCACGGCAGCAGCTGCCAGTCGCCGCGCACCCAGCGATGCTGGCGGCGCACCGCGGCGTCGTAGCGGACGGGGAAATCCTCGACGACCTCGACATCGGAAATCAGCCCGGCGCGCGCGAACGTGCCTTCGAACAGATCGTGGCTCAGCATCGAATTGGGCGGCACCCGCCCGGCGAGCGACGCCATGAAGGTATCGATTTCGTAGATGCCCTTGCCGGTGAACGAGCCTTCGCCGAGCAGATCCTGGTACACATCGGACGCCGCCGCTGCATAGGGATCGATGCCCGCCGGGCCGCCGGCGAGCGCTTCGAACCGCGACGGCCCGCGCCCGACCGGCAGCGCCACGGTAACGCGTGGCTGCATGATGCCGAACCCGGCGACCACGCGCCGCAGCGCCATGTCGAAACGCGGGCGGTTGAGCGGGTGCGCCATCTTGCCGATCATGCGGCGCACCGCGCCGAGCGGCAGCTGGGTATCGGCATCGAGCGTGATGACATAGCGGACGCCGCCGGGCACCGCCGGTGACGCGTCATCCGCGTCGCAATAGAAGGTGTCGGTGGCACCACGCAGCAGCCGGTTGAGCTCGTGCAGCTTGCCGCGCTTGCGTTCCCAGCCCATCCAGCAACGCTCGGCGGGGTTGTACTGGCGGCGGCGGTGCAGGAACAGGAACCGCGGGCTGTCGCCGTCGCCGGGATGGCGGGCGTTGAGCGCGGCAATGGCGGCACGGGCGCTCGCCAGCCGGTCCGCCTCGCCGGGTAGGGTTTCGCTGTCGGCATCGGCGAAATCCGACAGGATCGCATAATGGACGGCGGTTTCCCGCGCGGTCAGGTGATGGGTTTCCAGATTGGCGATCTCGTCACGGACCTGGGCGTCGCTGCCGAGCAGGATCGGCACCACGACCAGCGTGCGCAGATCGGCGGGGACGCCGTGTTCCAGCTCCAGCCCCGGCAAGATGCGCGGCGGCAGCAGCGTGGCGAGCATGCGGTTGACGATCGCGGTGGCGGTTTCGATGGCGAGCAGCAGCGCCGCGCCCAGCATCGGCACCGCGAACCACGGGCCAAGCGCGGCGGCATCGAGCCCGCCGAGCGGCACCAGGGCCAGCAGCAGCGCCACCAGCATGATGGCGGCGATATAGAATTTGATGCCGCCCTCGCGCACCCGGCGGGCAAGGCGGGTTTCGACCGGCGGCACGTAGCCGATATCGTCTTCCAGCTCCGCCCGGCCATTGCCGATCAGGTAGAACCCCGGATCCTTGTCGACGGCATTGTCGCGGACGCGTGCGTCGGCGAGCGCGATGGCGCGCCTCGCTACCGCGTCCTCGGCATAGGCCGAACCGCGCGACAATTCCTCGAGCGCGTTGCGATAGAGGTTGCGCGAGGGGAAATCCATCGCGGCAAAATTGCCATCGGCGTGCAGCACCTGATCGGCGAGGCTCAGCGCCTCGACCATGTCGCCCCAGTCGGTCTCGGCGATGGCGCGCATCGCCATGATGATGTTGCGGATCGACGCGGTGGAGGCGATGAGTTCGGATTGCGCCGCGATGTCGAGCGCGGCGATGCTGGTGCCATCGCCGGCGGCGCGCGATTCGAGCCAGCGGCGCGCGATCTCGCTGCGTGAATCGACGTCGCGCAGGCGCAGCGCCAGCTGGCTGACAAAGGCGGCCGGCTGGGCTGTGTCGATGGTCGCCAGGCTGGCCAGCGCCACGGCATCGCTAGGTGTCGCGAACAGCGCATCGGCGAACCCGTCGGCCCGCGCCCGATCCTGTTCGTCGGCGATGGCGAGGTCGGCGAGCCGGCGCAGATTTTCGACCAGCACGAGCTGCAGCGAGATGGCGAGCGCCCAGAGCTCGCCTATGGTCAGCGCATTGACCTGCTGATAGGCGGCGACAAAGCGCCGGAACCGATCCTGTTCGAACAGGCTGTCGCTGTGCGCGACATAAGCCCAGGCGATACCGAACACCCGCGGCAGCGTTGCCAGCGGGCCGTCGGCGAGTTTCGGCAGCTGGCGGTAATAGTCCGGCGGCAGGTCGTCGCGGATCTTGCGGATCTGTTTTTCGACGATGTGGTAGTTGTCGATCAGCCATTCGGCCGCCGGCGCGATCGGCCGGTCGCTTTCCAGCGCATCGGCAGTCTCATGATAGGTACGCTGCAGCGCGGCGGCATTGTCCTCCAGACGGTTGAGCAATTGGCGCGACCGCAACGTGCCGTTTTCGATCTGCTGGGCGCGCGCCAGCGAGCGGCCATGATCCTCCAGCCGCTCGTTGCCGAACAGATCGGCGCGGATCGGGCGGCTGTCGCGCCAGACAGGCGCCGTCAGCCGGCGTTTCACCAACGCCGCGGACAGCCCGCTCAGATCCAGCATTCGTTTGTCCACCACCGCATAGGAGCATTAACGCCGCGCCCGGTCTATGCGCTCCTTGCCGTAGTCGGCAGTGATTTCAGCATAAATGTCAGCGTGCAGCCGTTATCCAGCGGCCATCGGCGGTCGGGCTGAAATCGATTACGCACATCGATGTATAAACGGGATGCGGCCCGCAGCCGGCGCCGGCATAACGCAGCCGCGGATCGAAAATGACCTTGCGGTGGCCGCGATCGGCAACCCCGTCGTCGACGATCAGCTGGCGGACGATGGCGACCGGGTCGGCAAAGCCATAGGCAATGGTTTCCGACACATAGATGCCGCCGCCGCGCCGGGCGACGCGCTGGCCGGGCGTCATGCCATCGGCAGAGATATGGCCGACACTGCCGCGCCGGCCCTGCGCTGCGGCATGGTCGGCGGCGGCGCGGACCAGCACCTCGCCCGCGGCGAGCGGCGGCAGGGGCGGCTGGCGCTCGACAAAGCGGATGGCCTCGTCGACGGCGCGCACGCCCTCCCGCGTCATGTGGTCGCCGGGTTCGCGCGGGTCGTCGACCAGCAGGCCGTTGTAGCTGTTGCGATAGTCGCGCAGCACCTCAGCATAGGCCTGGGGCTGGGTGCGGGCATAGTTGATCTCGTCGAGCACCGCCTCGTCGAGTGTCAGCGCGGCGGCAGGCCCTGCCAGCGCCACCGCGATCACCGCCAGTGCTATCCGCATCCGTTGCCTCGTCCCGATCATCGGCGCCACCCAGACAGCATCGTGCCTGAACGCCCGATGGCCAGGTCAATCGATGCGATAGTGGATCGGCTTGAAGCTGCCATTGTTCGATTGCAGCGCCGAACAGGCGGTGAGCCCGATGATCAGGTCGGTTTCAGCCTCGAGCGTGATATGGTCGCCGGCGCGGCTGAGCGGCGGCAGCACCTGCAGCGTGCCGGTGGCGCCATCGACGGGCACGTTCATGAACAGGTTGAAGGCGACCGGGATACGGTCGGGCACGATGCCATAGGGTGCCAGCGCTTCGGCGAGATTGCCGAAACAGCCGCGATGCGGTGCCGTGTCGCCATAGATGATGCGGAAGGTATCGCGCGAACAGGGCGTCAGCAGGAAGTCATGCCGGCCAACGGTGTCCTCGACGATGCGCAGCAGGATGTTCGACCGGTTCGAATAGATCGGGTCGGGCGTCGTCAGATAGATGCGGCTGAGATAATCGAGCGTCCGCCCCGACGAGATGACTTCGTCGGGATCGTTGCGCGCAAAGGCCAGCAGGTCGGCAACCTGCTCGCCCTGCGGGTCGATGACGGTGAGGCGCTGGCCGCGACCGAGCGTGAAGGCGACGCCGCTGCGCGGTGGGATGATGTGCATCAGGCCTTTTCGCTTTCCAGTTCGGCCCCGGCGCCGCGCCCGGCATAGGGGCATTTCCAGTCGTCGCCGACGACGCGGCCGCTGTATTGGCGCGCCTCCGATGCATCGCCGTGGCGGGCCAGCATCGGGTTCAGCGATCCGGCAAGATCGACATCGCGCTTCAGGATCGCGGCGCGCAAGCCGTCGTAACGCTGCTGGCGGCGCAGTTCCTCGAACTGGTCGTGCAGGTTGAACACCAGCGCCGGCCGTTCGAAGCGCCGCGCCGGCCGGCTGGCGCCGGGGTGCAGGCCGACGACAAAGAACGCTTCGCCGCCGAAACTCAGCGAGAAATGCGGATCATCGGGGTCGTCGCTGACCCGATTGTCGTGTGGCGCGCCGAACCAGATTGCGTCCTTGTCGGCAAGCGACTGGACGCGTTCCCACAGGTGATGCTCGAAAACCGCCTCGCCGAGGTCATCGGGGCCTTCAAAGACCACGACCAGCGACTGGAACAGTTCGGGTTCGGCGCGATAGCTGGCGGCCAGCATCGTCAATTCGGGCAGGATGCGCAAATCGTCCCACGCCGAGGCAAGGCTGCGCGCCACCAGGATGCGCATGCGCCCGCGGCCCAGCGCCGATTTGGCGCCGACGCAGGGAAATTCGGGGTTGCGGACGAAATCGCGAAAGCGTTCGGCAAGCGGATGGTCGGTATCGGTCGACATGATTGGCTCCGTTGGAACCGACAGAACCGCCGCCGCCGCGAAATGTTCCCGCCAAACACGATGCCTGTGCCCATGCGCCGCGCACGCATTGGCTTGCGCTTTTGCCCGTCTTGGGTCTTACAACATCGCGATGCGCGCGGGGGCGCGGGACAAGATCGGACACTGATGCTGAACGGGCTGAAACGAATTTCGATGGGCGGCCGCGACATCTGGCCGCTGGTCGAGGGCGGCAAGGGCGTCGCCGCGACCAATCACCTGTCGTCGGGTGCCTGGGCACTCGCCGGCGGCGTCGGCACCATTTCCGCCGTAAACGCCGACAGCTATGATCCCACCGGCCGCATCATTCCGCAGGTTTACAATGCGCTGACCCGGCGCGAACGCCATGAGGAACTGGTCGAATACGCCATCGAAGGCGCCGTGCAGCAGGTGCAGCGCGCCTATGAGATGGCGTCGTCCGAGCTGCAGCGCGGCGTCGGCGCCATCAACATCAATGTCTTGTGGGAAATGGGCGGCGCCCAGCGCGTGCTCGAAGGCGTGTTGTCGCGTACCCGCGGCCTCGTTAACGGCGTCACATGCGGCGCCGGCATGCCATACAAGTTGAGCGAGATCGCCGCCCATCACGGTGTCCATTATTACCCGATCATCAGCAGCGCCCGCGCCTTTCGCGCGCTGTGGAAACGCGCCTATTCCAAGGCGGCGGACTGGCTGGGTGCCGTCGTTTACGAAGACCCGTGGCTCGCCGGCGGCCACAACGGTCTGTCGAACGCCGAGGATCCGCGCGTGCCGCAGGATCCGCTGCCACGCGTCCGCGACCTGCGCGCCACGATGCGCGAATCGGGGATTGCCGATTCGGTGCCGATCATCATGGCCGGCGGTGTCTGGGCGCTGCGCGAATGGACCGACTGGATCGACAATCCCGACCTTGGCCAGATCGTCTTCCAATTCGGCACCCGCCCGTTGCTGACCCAGGAGAGCCCAATCCCCGAGGGGTGGAAACAGCGGCTGATGACGCTTGAGGAAGGCGACATCCTCTTGCACAAATTCTCGCCGACGGGGTTTTACTCGAGCGCCGTGCGCAATCCGTTCCTGCGCAATCTCGAAGGACGGTCGGAACGCCAGGTGGCATTTTCGACCACTGCCACCGGCGACCACCAGTTCCTGCTCGATGTCGGGGTCGGCCGCAAAAACTATTATGTCACCCGCGACGACCTGCTCCACGCGCGCGGCTGGTATGGTGCCGGCTTCACCGACGCGTTGAAAACGCCCGACAACACGCTGGTGTTCGTGACCCCGGCCGACAAGGCGGTGATCCGCAAGGACCAGAGCGACTGCATGGGCTGCCTGTCGCAATGCGGTTTTTCGAGCTGGGCCGACAATGAGACCAACACCACCGGGCGGCTCGCCGATCCGCGCAGCTTCTGCATCCAGAAGACGCTGCAGGACATCGTCCACGGCGGCGATACCGAACAGAATTTGATGTTCGGCGGCCATTCGGCATTCCGCTTCGCCAAGGACCCATTTTATTCGAACGGCTTCGTGCCGACGGTGAAGCAGCTTGTCGATCGCATCCTGACCGGCGACTGATGGCGGCGGCGCGGCCGTAACCTTTTGGCGGATTGCGGCGAACCAGCCATCGAACACCAATGTTCGATGGCGGGGACCCAGCGCAATGCCGGCAAGGTTGCAGCAATGAACAGCACGGCGGCGCTGCAACCGCTGTATGCGGCGGCCATGGCCACGGCTAGGCTGGCGACTGTGATAGCAGGTGCCGCTGATTCCGATCCGCACGGCTGGGGTGCGATGATGGCGGCGGCGCAGGCCGGCGAGGCCGCCCCCTATCGCCGCCTGCTCGCTGAATTGCGGCCGTGGCTGCTGCGCTATTTCAGCCGGCGCCTGCCGCCATCGGCGGTCGAGGATGCGGTGCAGGACACGCTGGTCGCCATCCATACCAAGCGCCACACGTGGGATCCGGCGCGGCCGTTCGGGCCGTGGCTGGCCGGCATCGCCCGCTACAAATGGATCGACCGGCTGCGCAGCGCTAGCCGCCATGCCGCCGACGAGCTACCCGAAACGCTGTCGACCCCCGACCATGAAGCTGCGGTGACCAGTGCCGCGGCGCTCGGCGGGCTGATGGCGACATTGAAACCGGCGCAGGCCGAGGTGATCCGGCTGGTCAAGATCGATGGCCTGTCAATCGAGGAAGCTGCGGCGCGCACCGGCCAGTCGGTGGCGCTGGTCAAGGTCAACATTCATCGCGGGCTTGGCCGGCTCGCGCGATTGGTGGAAAGTGGCAACGATGCCGACTGAGATCATGCCTCGCGATCCGCTGATCGATGCCCTCGTCGCCGACCTGGCCGTGGTGCGCCCGCGGCGCTGGACGCGCGAGGCGTTGCTGCTCGGTGGCCTCGTCGCTGTCGAAATCCTGTTGTTCGTGGCGATCCGCGGCGTCCGGCCCGACATGCCGCAGGCGATGGACGGCATGGCGTTCTGGTGGAAAGCCGCCAGCCTGCTGGTGTTTGCCGGCCTGTCGGCTGCTGCCGTGCTGGTCTCGCTCGACCCGGCAGTGACGACGGCGCGGCGGCTGGCGCCGTTGCGGCGGGCGCTGGCGCTCGCGGCGCCGGTGGCGCTCGTGCTCGGCTGGCTGATCGACGCCGGGGCTGCCGGCAGTGCGGCGCTGTTGGCACGGCTCGATTGGCGCGACGGTGTCGATTGCCTCGCCAATGTCGCGATCCTGGCGCTACCGCTGGTGGCAATGCTGGCGCTGCTGATGCGCCGCGGCGCGTCGACACGGCCGGCGCAGACCGCGATGGCGGCCGGGCTGGCCGCGGCGGGTTTCGGCGCCTTCATCTTTGCCTTTCACTGCAGCCACGATGATCCGCTGTATGTCGCGGTCTGGTATGGCGGCGCCGTGCTGATGGTGGCGCTGCTGTCGCGCCTCGTGCTGCCGCGGCTGGTGCGCTGGTGACTGTGCCGGGCATGACTTCGCTCGCCATCACGCCGCAGGAATGGGGCAGCCGGCTGACCGCCGCGCCGCCCCCGTTGCAGGCGATCGACGGCGGGCTGCTGCGGCGCTTTGTCGGCACCGGCGCGAGCATGGACCAGCCGCCGCTCGATCATCACTATCTCGCGCTGCACCTCGGTGGCCCAAAACGGGTCCGCCGCAGTGGCGAAGGCGCGGCACAGTCGGTCGATGTCGCGCTGGGTTCGGTCACGGTGGTGCCGGCCGGCACGGCGTTCCGCTGGCGCACCGAAGGGCCGATCGAATTCGCGCATGTCTATATCACGCCGCGGCGTTTTGAACGGACCTTGCGCGATGTCTTCGATCGCGAGCCGCAGTCGGTGGCGCTGCTGTCGCGCATCGGCTGGACCGATCCGATGGTCATGGCCCTCACCCACGCGCTGACCGATCCCGATCTTGACGGCAGGCCAGATGCCCGGCTGGCGCGTGACTGCTGGTACGAGGCGCTGCTGGCGCGGCTGGTGCTGCACGGGTCGACGCTGGCGATCGACACTCCGCGCGCGCGCAATGCGCTGGCGCCGCGTACGCTCGCCCGGCTGAAGGCGCATATCGAGGCCAATCTC
>JBBQKM010000118.1:0-8225 GCA_038326915.1 Sphingomonadales bacterium | reverse complement strand
TTCGGCGGTAAAGGCCTTGGCCGTGCCGGCAACGACCTCGCGGCGAAAACGCTGCGTCGCCTCCTCGTACAGCGGCTGGTCGCCCCAGACGAAGCGCGCCTCGAGCAAGGCCGTCCGGATGGTGATGTCGGCCTTGGCCATGCGCACCATGTCGTCGAGCGAGCGGGTGGCGTGGCCGACCTTCAGCCCCAGGTCCCACAGCAGATAGAGCATCGTTTCGATGACCTGCTCACCCCAGCCGGTCTGCTTCCAGGGGGTGAGAAACAACAGGTCGATGTCCGAAAACGGCGCCATCTGGCCGCGGCCATAGCCACCGACGGCCACCAGCGCGAGGCGTTCCGACGAGGTGCGATTGGTAGCGGGATAAAGATCGGTGACGACACTGTCGAACATCAGCCGCAGCAGTTGATCAACCAGAAAGGCCTGTGCGCCGGCGAGTTCCAGCCCCTTGGCCGGCGTTTCGCGCAGGCGCCGCTGCAGTTCACCGCGGCCGGTGGCAAGCGCCTCGCGAAGGGTCGCGGCGAGCAGGGCGCGCCTCGCCTCGAAGCTGCTGCAGCCGGCAATCTCTGCCGCCAGCGTATCGGCGACAGCGCGCCGATCGATGATGGCGCGGCGATTGGGGACGATGTCGGGGCGGGAGGCCATGCGCCACAGATAGGCGCGGGCAGCCCGCCATGCAAAGTGACAGTTCAGCCCGGGCCGGTTACATCGACAGGATGACCGATCCCGACAAAGCCCAGCTCGAAGCCATTGCTCACGCCGGTATCGAGGCGCTGCGCCGCGGCGATGCCGCCAGCGCCCGCCGCGCCTTTGAAACCGTCACCGCCAGCGGCCGCGCCAGCCCGCAGGTCTGGCTGGTGCTCGCCCAGTCGTGCGACCTGCTCGACGATCGCGCCGCCGCCCGGCTGGCGCTCGACAAGGTGCTCGAGGGTGACCCGGCCAACCCCTATGCGCTGGTCATGCATGGCGAGATCCACACGCGCAACGGCGATGATCGCGCTGCCGTCGCCTGGTATGAACGCGCGCTGGCCTCGGCCAATGGCCGCAGCGGCCTGCCCGCCGACCTTGTCGAGCGGCTGAACCGTGCCGATGCCGAACGCGACGCGGCAACACGCCGTTTCCTGGCGACGATGGAGGGTGCGCTCGCGGCGGCCGGGGTGCCCGATGCCGGGCCGCGGCTGGCCGAGGCGCTGGCCATCGTCAGCGGCCGTGCTGCGCCGCAACTGCAGCAACCGACGAGTTTCTATTACCCCGGGCTACCGCAGGCGGCCTTTTACGATCCCGCCGATTTCGCGTGGGCCGCCGGGCTGGCGGCGGCAGCGCCGGCGATCAAGGCCGAGGCGCTGGCGATGATGGCCGATACGAGCGCGCTGCAACCCTATGCCGAGCCGCCGAAGAATCGCCCGCCGCGCGCCAACGACCTGTTCGGCGACCCGCGCTGGAGCGCCTGCCACCTTATGAAAGGCGGACAGCCGACCGCCAATGCGGCGCGCTGTCCGGCAACGATGGCGGCGATCCGCGATCTGCCGATCCCGGTCATCAACGATCGGTCGCCGATGGTACTGTTTTCGATCCTGGCACCCGGCATGCATATCCCGCTGCACCACGGCATGCTCAACACGCGGCTGATCTGCCATTTGCCGCTGGTGGTGCCCGAAAATTGCCGGCTGCGCGTCGGCAACCACACGCGCACGGTACGCGAAGGCGAAGTGCTGATTTTCGACGACAGCATCGAGCATGAGGCGTGGAACGACAGCAACGCCCCCCGCGCCATCCTGCTGTTCGAGATCTGGCGGCCCGAGCTCAGCGCGGCGGAACGCGCGGCGCTGAGGGTGATCTTTGAATCGGTGACGGGGTATGGCGAGGGCTGAACCCTATCCCCAGAGTGCGGCCTCCGGCGGCCAGACATCGGAATGTTCGAACCGCAGCCCGCCCGGCCGGTCCTCGATCAGCAGCGGGCCGTCGAGATCGGCATAGACGCCCTGCATGGCGACGTAAAAGGCCGGCGCAATGCCGAGCGAGGTCGACAGCATGCAGCCGGTCATCACCCCCAGCCCGCGCTGGCGCGCCGCGTGTACCAGCGCGTGCGCCTCGGTCAGGCCGCCGGCCTTGTCGAGCTTGATGTTGATGTGGCTGTAGCGGCCGACGATGGCATCGAGCGTGGCGCGATCATGGCAGCTTTCGTCCGCCGCGAGCGGCACCGGCGAACGAACGCCATCCAATAGCGCATCCTGCCCGGCCGGCACCGGCTGTTCGATCAGTTCGACACCTTGCAGCGCCAGTGCGGCGGCGGTGCGGGCAATATCGGTGCCGCCCCAGGCTTCGTTGGCGTCGACGATCAGCCGGGCATCGGGGGCGGCGCGGCGCACTGCGGCGGCGCGTTCGACATCGGCCTGCCAGCCGCCGTCACCGCCCAGCTTGATCTTGAGCAACTCGCGCGCCCGCGCCACGCCGGCGGCGGCGGCCATCGTCGCCGGATCGCCGAGGCTGATGGTATAGGCGGTCAGCATCGGGCGTGGCACGGGCAGTTCCAGCCGCTGCCAGACCCGCTGTCCTGATTGCCTGGCCTCGAGATCCCACAGCGCCGCGTCGAGCGCATTGCGCGCGGCTCCCGCCGGCATCAGCCCGAGCAAATCGGCACGGCCGGCGCCGCCTGCAATCGCGTCGGCCTGCGCCAGGATCGCCGCAACGACCGATTCGGCGGTTTCGCCGCGATAGTAGATGGCAGTGCCCTCGCCGCGGCCGCGGTGCGCGCCATCGGCAATTTCGGCGACCGCGACATCGACATGGGTCTTGGCACCGCGCGCGATGACAAAGCTGCCACGCACGGGAAAGCGTTCGACACGGGCGACGAGGGTGCGGGTCATCGGGCGCTGATGCCGAAACCCCCGCTGGCGCGCAACCATCGGGGCGCTTCCCCTGCAAAGGGCTTTCGCTAAACTCGGCAAATGAACGAAGACGAATCGGTCGAACTCGATGCTGTTGCCGCTGTGGCGCGCATCACCGCGCTGGAAATGTTGGTGCGGCAGATGATGATCGTCCAGTTGCGCATACTCGATCACATGGGCGAAATCGCGCTGACGCCCGATTATGTGAAGACCGTCGCCGCCGCCTATGCCGAGAAGGTCGATGAATCACCGATCATCGAATCGAATTCGCCCGAGGTGAATTACGAGTTCAAGGTCAATGTGCTGCACAATCTGGAGCGGTTCTTCGACGAGCTCGAAGCGCATGTCCGGGATAATCCGGCGTGATGGTTTAGGCGATAGTTAAGAGCAGCGGCGCGGGCAAAGCCCGCGCTGGCGTCAGACGGGATCGGTCGGCTTGGCCGACCGCCCCGCTGGCCGAGCTTGCGCGAGTCTGCTTGCAAGCTGCGCTTGCTTGCAGCCGCGCTGCGCTTTGGAGGCCCGACCGGGAATCGAACCCGGGTTCACGGATTTGCAGTCCGTTACGTCACCACTCCGCCATCGGGCCGCGCAAAAGCGCTTGGGGACGCATCCCCTAGCGAAGGTGCTTGGCGAGGGCAACCTTCATGGCTAGACGGGAACAACGATAGTCAATTCGATTGCGACTCAGCTGTATTATCGTTACAGAACAGTTCATAGTGCGAGAACCCCCTTGTCCATGCTTGCCAGCCTCCATGATGCCGAGATGACCAGCGCCCAGCGTCGCCAGACGATGATCGACAGCCAGCTGCGCACCGTCGGTGTCATCGATGCCGATGTGCTGGCTGCCATGACGGCGATTGCGCGCGAAGATTTCCTGCCGCCGGCGCTGAAGGGCCTTGCCTATGCCGATGCCGCGCTTGAAGTCGCCCCGGGCCGCTGGCTGCTCGAACCGATGGTGCTGGCGCTGCTGCTGCAGAACGCCCGCGTCACCGCCGCCGACCGGGTGCTGATCATCGGCGGCGCTGCCGGTTATTCGGCGGCGGTGGTGCGCCATATCGGCGCAACCGTGACCGCGATCGAAAGCGATGCGGCGCTGCTGCCGCTGGCCGCCGCCGCCGGCGCCGACGTCATCGCGGCGCCCCTCGCCGGCGGCTATCCGCCCAATGCGCGCTATGACGTCGTGCTTTTCGAAGGCGCGATCGAACTGGTGCCCGATGCCATTGCCGCGCAGATCGAACCGCATGGCCGCATCGCCGCGGTGGTGCGCGACGGCGGCATCGGCCGGGCCTGTGCCGGGCCGCTGATCGCCGGCAACAGGATCGGCGGCTTGCCGTTCCTTGAAGTCGCCGCCAAACCGCTGCCCGGCTTCCTGCGCCCGCCTGCCTTTGCCTTTTGACGCGAAAGTGCCCGATCTGATGTCGTTCCGTTCCCTGCTACTTGCCGCCGCTACCGCTGTTGCCGTTGTTGCCGTCCCCGCGCAGGCCGACACGCTCGCCGAGGCAATCGCCGCCGCCTATGATCGCAACCCTGAACTGGCAGCACAGCGCGATGTCGTGAAGCAGGTCGATGAAAGCGTACCGCAGGCGCTGGCCCCCGGCCGCCCGACGCTTGGCTCACGATTGTCTGCCAGCCAGGCCGGCAATGATTTCGCCGACAACGGCCGGACCTATGTGGCCGGGCTGCAACTTTCGCAGTCGCTGTACCAGGGTGGCCGCGTCAAGACCGCGGTGACAGCGGGCGAAAACCGCATCCTCGCCGCGCGTGCCCGCCTGCGCGCGGCCGAAAACCAGGTCGTGCTCAACACTGTCACCGCCTATACCGACGTGCTGCGCTTCCAGCGGGTCATCGAACTCAACATCAGCCAGGTCAAGGTTCTGGAACGCGAGCTGCAGCAGTCAAAGGACCGGTTCGAAGTCGGCGACCTGACGCGGACCGATGTCGCCCAGTCGCAGGCACGGCTCGCCAATGCCCAGTCGAACCTTGTTGTCGCCCAGAACCAGCTTGCCGCGGCGCGCCAGGCCTATCTGCGCGTCGTCGGCCGCCTGCCGGAAGACCTGGCACCGTTGCCGCCGCTGCCGATCCTGCCTGGTACCGCCGGCCAGGCCGTCGATATCGCGCGGGAAAACAACCCGTCGCTGATCGCCGCGCGCTTCGACGAGGCCGCTGCCCGCTATGACGTGAAGACGCTGCAAAAGCAGCGGCTGCCTTCGCTCGATGCCTCGCTCGGCGCCAATTACCAACGCTTCGAAGGCGGCGTCAGCGCTGGCAATTTCCGGCCCAGCGGGGCATTCTTTACCCAGGATGCGACGATTTCGGCGACGATCCCGCTGTACCAGGCCGGGCTGGTCGGATCGCAGGTACGCCAGGCGCAGGCGCGGCAGAGCCAGTTGCTCGAAACCATCACCGCGACCAGCCGGTCGACCGAGGAAAGCGTCACCAACAGCTTCAACCAGCTGCGCGCCGCCCGCGCGGTCATCGAGGCATCGCAGGTCGCCGTCGATGCCAACACGCTTGCCGCCGAAGGCGTGAAGCAGGAAAATCAGGTCGGCACGCGGACGATCATCGAACTGCTCAATGCCGAACAGGAAAAGCTGACCGCGCAGGTCAATCTCGTCACCGCGCGCCGCGAGGAACAGGTTGCCGCTTATTCGCTCCTCGCCAGCGTCGGCGCTGCCGAGGCCATTGCACTCGGCATCCCGGTCACCGAATATGACGCGGTCAGCAATGCCCGCGCCGTGCGCCATCGCCTGCTCGACGACACGCCCGGCGGCCCGCCGGCACGGCCGCTGCCACCGGCAGAACGCGCCAGCCGCTCTCTGGTAATCGGGCCGCAACAGCCCTAATGTGGCCGCCATGAGCGAACTTCCCCCGAACATCGACGCCATCCTGTCCTCGATCCGGTCGCGCATGAACGAGGAAGTGGCGCCGCCGGTGGAAGCGCCACCGGCCCCGGCACCTGCGGCACCCCGTATCGATGTTGGCGATGTCGGCGCCATCGCGATCGGCGAGACGATGACGCTGGAAGCGCTGATGCGCGCCATGCTGGAGCCGATGCTCAAGGATTGGCTCGATGCGCACATGCCCGAAATCGTCGAGCGCATGGCGCAAGCCGAAATCAAGCGCCTGACTGGGAAGGACTGAGTCCCGCGCAACCCGGCGGATCGGACCCCGGCGCCTCGGCGACAATCGTGTCGACATCGGCCAGCAATGCCGCCCAGGCGGTCGCCATTTCCGGCGTCCAGCCGGACCCCGCAGCGGCAGCCACGCTGTCGGCGACCGCGGAAAAAAAGGTCGGGAACACCGATCGCGGAATGCCATAGGCGTCGTGGGTGATGATCTCGCATTCGATCATCTGGCCGGCATAGGCACGCGGCCCGGCGAGATCGAGGATGGTTTCGAACACCCGGGACAGCATTTCGCCGCGGATGGCGCCGCTGGCATCGCGCCAGAATTCGGCGCGCATGGCGGGCTGGCGGGCGAACAACCGGTCATAGACCAGCGGCGTGATATCGCCGGCATTCGTCGCGGCCAGCGCCAGGCTTGCCTCGATCAGGTTGCTGGGCTGCATCGGCGCTCTCCCCGGGCTTTGCGCCACCATGAACCGCTTGCGGCCGCATGAAAACCGCTACGGGCTTCCCCCCCTGTGTTGCACCCGCTAACAGCGAGCCCATGACACTGATCGACAAAACCTTCGCACCGGCCGATATCGAACAGCGCTGGTACGCCCATTGGGAAGCGACCGGTGCGTTCCGCCCGGAACGCCCCGATGCCAAGCCGTTCACCATCATCATCCCGCCGCCGAATGTGACCGGATCGCTGCACATCGGCCATGCGCTCGACAACACGCTGCAGGACGTGCTGATCCGCTGGCATCGCCTGCAGGGGCGCGACGCGCGCTGGGTGGTTGGCACCGATCATGCCGGCATCGCGACGCAGATGGTGGTCGAACGCCAGCTCGCCGAATCGACACCGGGGACAACGCGCCAGGCGATGGGCCGCGCCGCCTTCCTCGAAACCGTCTGGGACTGGAAGCGGACGAGCGGCGACACCATCACCCGCCAACTGCGCCGCCTGGGTGCCAGCTGCGATTGGGTGCATGAGCGGTTCACGATGGACGCCGGCTTCAACACGGCCGTCACGCGCGTGTTCGTCACGCTGTTCAAGCAAGGCTTGCTGTATCGCGACAAGCGGCTAGTCAACTGGGATCCCAAGCTCAAGACGGCGATTTCCGATCTGGAAGTCGAAACCCGCGAGGTGGCCGGCACCTTCACCCATATCCGTTACCCGCTCGCCGACGGCGTTACGCTGGCGGATGGCCGCGACCATATCATCGTGGCCACCACCCGCCCGGAAACGATGCTTGGCGATACCGCGGTGGCGGTGAATGCCGGCGACGACCGCTATCGATCGGTGATCGGCAAGTTCGTCGCGCTGCCGATCACCGGTCGCCGGATTCCGATCGTCGCCGACGACCATGCCGATCCCGAACTCGGCAGTGGCGCCGTGAAGATCACCCCGGCGCATGATTTCAACGATTTCGAGGTCGGCAAACGCCAGGGGCTGGCGATGATCAACGTCCTCGATGCCGACGCCCGCATCATCGCCGCCGACGGCGTGCCGGCGGATTATGTCGGGCTCGATCGCTTCGAGGCGCGCAAGAAGGTGGTTGCCGATCTCGAGGCGCTGGGGCTGGTCGAGCTGATCGAGGCCAAGACCATCCAGATGCCCTATGGCGACCGCTCCGGCGTCGTCGTCGAACCCTGGTTGACCGACCAGTGGTATGTGAATGCTGGCGAATTGGCGAAGCCGGCGCTGGCGGCGGTGCGCGACGGCAAGACCCAGTTCGTGCCGAAAACCTGGGAAAAGACCTATTTCAACTGGATGGAGAACATCCAGCCGTGGTGCGTCAGCCGCCAGCTATGGTGGGGCCACCAGATTCCGGCGTGGTATGGGCCTGACGGCACGTGCTTCGTCGCCGAAACCGAGGCCGATGCGCAGGCCCAGGCCGGTGACGTGCTGCTGAGCCGCGACGAAGACGTGCTCGACACGTGGTTCTCATCGGCGCTCTGGCCCTTCGCGACGCTCGGCTGGCCGGAAAACACCGCCGATCTCGCCCGCCATTATCCCGGCGATGTCCTCGTCACCGGTTTCGACATCATCTTCTTCTGGGTGGCCCGCATGATGATGCAGGGCATCCACTTCATGGACGACGTGCCGCCGTTCAAGACCGTCTATTGCCACGGCCTCGTCCGCGACGCCAAGGGCGCCAAGATGTCGAAATCCAAGGGCAATACCGTCGATCCGCTGGTGCTCATCGACAAATATGGCGCCGATGCG
>JBBQKM010000117.1:0-8402 GCA_038326915.1 Sphingomonadales bacterium | reverse complement strand
CGACAGCGATCGCCGCCTATCTCGACATGCCGTTGACCAAGGCCAGCGTAAGGCGCTTCGCCGACGACGAGATCTTCGTCGAGATCCACGAGAATGTCCGGGGCGAGGATGTCTTCGTCATCCAGTCGACCAGCTATCCGGCCAACGACAATCTGATGGAACTGCTGATCATGACCGATGCCCTGGTGCGGGCGTCAGCGCGGCGGATCACCGCCGTGGTGCCGTATTTCGGCTATGCCCGGCAGGACCGGAAGCCCGGGCCGCGCACCCCGATCTCGGCCAAGCTGGTGGCAAACCTGATCACCGTTGCCGGCGCCGATCGCGTGCTGTCGGTCGATCTCCATGCCGGGCAGATCCAGGGCTTCTTCGATATCCCGACCGACAATCTCTATGCCGCACCGGTGATCGCCGCCGACATCGAATCGCGGCTGGCAAAACAGGATATCGTCGTCGTGTCGCCCGATGTCGGCGGCGTCGTGCGGGCGCGGGCGCTCGCCAAGCGGCTGGGCAACGCGCCGCTGGCGATCGTCGACAAGCGCCGCGAACGCGCCGGCGAATCGGAAGTGATGAATATCATCGGCGATGTGCGCGGCAAGATGTGCGTGCTCGTCGACGACATTGTCGATTCGGCCGGCACGCTGTGCAACGCTGCCGCCGCCCTGCTGGAGGCCGGCGCGACCGGGGCCACCGCCTATGTGACCCATGGTGTGCTGTCGGGTGGCGCCGTGGCGCGCGTCGACGGATCGGCGCTGACCGAGCTGGTGATCACCGATTCGATCGCGGCGGTCGCTGCGGTGCGTGCCGCGAAAAAGATCCGCCGCATCACCATCGCGCCGCTGCTGGCAGAGGCCATGCGCCGGACCAGCGAGGAAAGCTCGGTCAGTTCGCTGTTCGATTGAGATGGCGAACGGTCTTTCCACGCTGATTCGCCACCCGGCCAGGATCGGCGTGATTTTGGCGCTGGCCAGCCTGCCGCTGCATATCTGGCTGCCGCTGGTGGCGTCGCAGCAGCTTGCGGCGGTGTTACTCGGGGTCGTCGCCGGGATCTACGTCGGCTTTGCCGTTGTCGATGGGCGGCTTGCGATATTCGGCATCGAAACGGCGGTGGCGACGGCGTTCCTTGCCGCTGCGGTCGCCGGCCTGTGGGTTTCGCCCTGGGTGGTGCCGGCGGCCTATGCCGCGCATGGCGTGTGGGACATGGCGCACCACCGCCATGTCAACACGGCCATGCCGCGCTGGTACATTCCATTTTGCGCGGTCTTCGACTGGACGTTCGCAGCCGGGCTGGCGGCGATCTGGAGCGCCTGAGGGCGATTTCGTTCAGCTTGAGTCAGGCCCCCGGTCGCCGGAGGCTCCTGACCGTCGTTAGTTGCCAGTCGTGCGGTTGATGATCTTGCCGTCGGGCAGATAGACCTTTTCCGCCGTCACATATTCGCCCTTGGGCGTGCAGATGCCGCCCGGGTCCTTGGCGCGCATCTTGGCGCAGAATTCCGTGTCGGGGCGCTGCGCCTGCGCGAGCACCGGAGTCGCCACCAGGGTGAGGGCCATCAGCACGGTCGAAAGGATCATCTTCATCTTGGCTGTTCCACGGGCAGTCGTACGCCCAGCCATGCTTTTACAACGCTATCGCTTTCGCGCCCATGAATAATATGGGCGCGCCGCCGTGACAGCGGCGCCGGTCGCCGCTAACGCTCGGGGGCGATGGACTCCCCGCCTGCTCATGCCCGGTTGACGGTCGATACCGCGGCGCTCGTGGCCAATTGGCGGGCCTTTGCCGCGGCCGGCGGCGCGGCGGCGTGCGGTGCGGCGGTCAAGGCCGATGGCTATGGGCTGGGGGCGAATTCAGTGACGCGGGCCCTGGTCGCCGCCGGTTGCCGCGACCTGTTTGTCGCGCACTGGCACGAGGTCGCTGCGCTGGGGCCGCAGCCCGATGGCGTCCGCGTTGCGGTGCTGCACGGTGTCATGCCCGGCGACATGGCGTCGGCACTGGCCTCCGCGGCGGTGCCGGTGCTGGTGACGCCGGGCCAGGTGCAGGCGTGGCGCACCACCGGGCGCCCTTGCGACGTGATGGTCGATACCGGCCTCAACCGGCTGGGGCTGAGCATTGCCGAGGCCTGCTCGGGCCTGCTCGAAGGCCTGGCGATCGACACGCTCCACAGCCATCTTGCCTGCGCCGAAGATCGCGCCCATCCGGCGAACGAACGCCAGCGTGCCGCCTTTGCCGATCTGGCCGCCACCATCCCGGCGCGCCGCTTTGCGCTCGCCAATTCGGGCGGCATCGGGCTGGGCGCCGGCTATCATTTCGACCTCACGCGACCCGGCATCGGGCTTTACGGCGGCGGCGCGGCGCCCGACGGCGGCGCGCTGCGGCCGGTGGCGGGCCTTGCGGCGCAGATCATCCAGCTGCGCGAAGTCCCGGCCGGGGCCAGCATCGGTTATGGCGCGACGTTCACGGCAGCGGCGGCGCTGCGCGTCGCCGTGGTGGCGCTCGGCTATGCCGATGGCTATCCGCGCTCGCTGTCGAATCGCGGCTCGGCACGCGTGGGCGGCGTCGCCTGTCCGCTGGTCGGGCGCGTTTCGATGGACCTGACAGTGTTCGATGTCAGTGCCGCCGCCGGCCTGGCAGAAGGCGACTGGCTGGCGGTCGATTTCGACCTTGCTGCCACCGCCGCTGCCAGCGGCCGCAGCGAATATGAATTGCTTACCGGCCTCGGCGCTCGCTATGCGCGGGTCTACACATGAATCCGGTCACCACCCTTGCGCACGCGCTCATCGCCCTTGGCAGCGTCGTCATCGGCCTGTTCGGCGCCATCGGCCGGCTGGCGCGCTTTGCGCTGACGGTGTTGACGCGGCTGGTGCGGCCGCCCTGGTATCCGGCGCAATTGTTCGAACAGATGCTGGTCATCGGCTATTTCTCGCTGCCGGTCGTCGGCCTGACGGCGCTGTTCACTGGTTCGGCGCTGGCGCAGCAGATATATATCGGCGGCAGCCTCTTCAACGCCGCGTCGACCGTGCCGGCCGTCACCGTCATCGGCATTGTCCGTGAACTGGGGCCGGTGCTTGGCGGGCTGATGGTCGCCGGCCGGGTGGCGAGCGCGATGGCGGCCGAGATCGGCACGATGCGCGTTACCGAACAGATCGACGCGCTGACGACGCTGCGCACCGATCCCTATCGCTATCTCGTCGGCCCGCGCATCGTCGCTGCCGTGCTGGTCATGCCGTTGCTGGTGCTGGTGTCGAACGCGCTCGGCGTCATGGGCGGCTGGCTGCTGGCGACGCAGCGGCTGGGTTTCAATTCCGCCGCCTATCTCAACACCACGGCGCAGTATCTGAAATGGGATGATGTCAGCTCGTCGATGGTCAAGGCGGCGGTGTTCGGCTTTTTTATCGCGCTGATGGGCTGTTACCACGGCTATCATTCCTCGGGTGGCGCCGCCGGGGTCGGGCGCGCCACCACCAATGCCGTGGTTTCGGCGTTCATCCTCATTCTGTTGTCGAACCTCATCATCACCGTGATCGTGTTCGCCGCATGACCGCCAAGATCGCCGTTGCCGGGCTGGAGAAGCATTTCGGGCCAAAGGTCGTGCTCGATGGCATCGATCTCGAGGTTGCGGCTGGCGAATCGATGGTCATCATCGGCGGCTCGGGCACCGGTAAGTCGGTGATGATCAAGTGCATCCTCGGCCTCATCCGCCCCGATGCCGGCAGCATCCGCGTCGACGGGCAGGAGGTGACGGGCCTGCGCGGCGCGGCGCTGGCCGATTACCAGGCGCGGTTCGGCATGTTGTTCCAGGGCGGTGCGCTGTTCGATTCGCTGCCGGTGTGGCGCAACGTGTCGTTTGCGCTCGGCGGCAGTGCCGCCAGCCGCCGTGCCGCCGCGATCGACAATCTGGCGCGCGTCGGCATGGGCGCCGATGTTGCCGATTTGCGGCCATCGGAGCTGTCGGGCGGCATGCAGAAACGCGTGGCACTGGCCCGCGCCATCGCGGCGCGGCCCGAAATCCTGTTTTTCGACGAACCCACGACCGGTCTCGATCCGATCATGGCCGATGTCATCAACGATCTGATCCGCACATTGGTCACCGATCTGAAGATCACCGCGCTGACCATCACCCACGACATGGCGAGCGCGCGCAAGATCGCCGATCGTGTCGCCATGCTTTACCAGGGCCGCATCGTCTGGCACGGTTCGCGCGATGTGCTTGATGTGTCCGGTAATGCGTTCGTCGACCAGTTTGTCCACGGCCGCGCCGAAGGGCCGATCCAGATGCAGCTGAGAAAGCTGTAGATGGCGCCGTCGCAGCCACAGACCTCGGGCGCTGCGGAACTGTCGGCGCTGCTGGCGCGCGCTGCCACTGGCGACCAGGCGGCGTTCCAGCAATTCTACGATCGCACCGCGGCGAAGCTGTTTGGCATTATCGTTCGTATCTTGGTCGAACGCGGCGATGCCGAGGATGTCTTGCAGGAGGTTTACGTGACGGTTTGGCGAAAGGCGGCGGAGTTCGATGCCGCGCGCGCCAGCCCGGTCACCTGGGTGGCGACGATCGCGCGCAACCGCGCCATCGATCGGCTGCGCGCGCGCGGCAGCCGCCCGGCAGCGCCGATCGACGATGCGATGGACGTGCGCGACGACAGCCCCGGCGCCGATATTTTGCTCGAAGCCGCCGGCGAGGCGGCGCGGGTGCAGACAGCGCTGGCCGCGCTGGAACCGCGCCATGCCGACGCGATTCGCAGCTGCTATTTCGAAGGCCTGACCTATGAGGCGCTGGCAGTGCGCGAGGGCGTGCCGGTGGGCACGCTGAAAAGCTGGGTGCGGCGCGGGCTGCTGCGCATGCGGGCGGACCTTGCATGACCGGGCCCGATGATCTGGCGGGCATGACCCCCGACGACGCGCTGGCGATGGATTTCGCGCTCGGCGTACTGCCGCGCGCCGAGCATCGCGCCGCCGAGTTGCGCCTGCGGTCCGACCCAGTGTTCCGCGCCGCGGTGGAGGCCTGGCAGCTGCAATTGTCGCCGCTCGACGCCAAAACGCCGGCGCTCGCGCCGCCGGCCGCCGTCTGGCAGCAGATTGTCGCCGAAATCGCGCCGGTGCGGCCGGTTGTCGCCCCGGCGCCAGCAAAGCCTGGCCTGTGGAACAGTCTCGCGCTGTGGCGCAGCCTGGCGCTCGCCGGCACCGCCGCCGCGGCCATCGCCATCGCCCAGGTCGGCAGCCCACCGCCGGCTCCCGGCGCGCCGCCGCAACTGCTCGTCGCGGCGCTCGCCGATGCCGATGGCAAGCCGCTGCTGTCCGCCGCCTATGATCCGCTGCGCGGCGCCGTAGTGCTGACCCCGGCAACGCAGCGCGACGATGTCGGCAAATCGCCCGAGCTGTGGGTGATCGAAGGCGACAAGCCGCCACGCTCGCTCGGCGTCATCGATATCCGCGGCCCCAACGCCCATGCGATTTCGTCGAAACGCCTTGCCGGGCTGGCGCCGGGATCGGTGCTGGCGATCTCGATCGAACCGCTTGGCGGCTCGCCAACGGGTCAGCCGACCGGGCCGGTGGTGGCGACGGGCAAGCTCACGCCGGTCTGACGCTGCGTCATTTCGCGCCGGGCACAAAGCTGCAACCATTGTCATGCAGACCGCGTAACTCGACCGTCCAAACTGATGGACCGTGTTTCAAGGAGATCCCGATGATTGCCAAGACCAGCCTGCGTATTGCGCTGCTCGCCGTTGCCGCTGCCGGCCTTACGGCGGGGCCGCTGCAGGCCAAGATGTCGACGTCGAAGACCGTGATGGTCGGCGGCGCACCGATGTACCCGACGAAGAACATCATCGAGAATGCCGTCAATTCCAAGGACCACACGACGCTGGTCGCTGCCGTGAAGGCCGCCGGCCTGGTCGACACGCTGTCGGGCCCGGGTCCGTTCACCGTGTTCGCGCCGACCAACGCCGCCTTTGCCAAGCTGCCAGCCGGCACCGTCGACAACCTGCTCAAGCCCGAGAACAAGGGCACGCTGACCTCAATCCTGACCTACCATGTCGTCGCCGGCAAGATGGGTGCCAAGGATGTCGTCGCCGCGATCAAGGCTGGCGGTGGCAAGGCCGTGCTGACCACCGTCCAGGGCGGCAAGCTGACCGCGTCGCTGTCGGGTTCCAAGGTCGTGATCACCGATGCCAAGGGCGGCAAGTCGATGGTGACGATCGCCGATGTCAACCAGTCGAACGGCGTCATCCATGTCGTCGACACGGTGCTGCTGCCGTAAACCATTCGCGATTTGCGTTGCGTGAGGACGGGCGGGCCGCAAGGCTCGCCCGTTTTCGTGTCAGCGCGGTGCGGGGTAGTGTTTCACCCAGTCGCGAATGGCGTTACGGAGCGCGGTGACATGAGGGCGTGCGAGAACTTCCATGTCGTCGCATGGCACTTCGGTCGTGACGATGCGCGCGTCGACCGCGAACGCGACCGGGCATGAAGCCTGGCCATCGTCGCCGTACCAGGCATCGACCAGCGGATCATGCCACACCGGCGCGTTCGGCCCCGGGCGGCGGTTCCAATAGCCACCGTCAAGCACGGCGGGGTTGCTGAGCTTGCGCAGGCCGTCGAGGCCGAACTTGCGCGTCGGCGCGGCGAGGCGCGGCACCGCCGCCGGACGGACCAGCGCCAGCGGCGCAACCCCTGTGCGGCCCGGCTCGGTGATGTCGAATGCAATCCAGACTGCCGGCGCCGGCAGCCTGGTCAGTCGCATCGCGCGCTGGAATGCCGCGCCGTTGTCATAGGTGACCGTTACCCAGCCATCGTGACAGGCCACATGCGCGGGCGTGCCGGCGAGCAGCGCGACGAGCGGGTGGCGGCAGGGTGCCGGTGGCGGGCGGCGCGGGGTGATGATGATGAAGAAGGCCGTCATGGCGATGACCGCCAGCGTCCAGGCGCAGCCGCGCCGGAGCAACTCAGCCATCGATGCGGATCGTGTCGCCGGGGGCCAGCCGGTCAAGCCAGCGCGCCAGCACGGCGCGGTCGATGGCAATGCAGCCTTCGGTCGGGCGATAGTCGGGCTGGCTGCAGTGCCAGAAGATCGCGCTGCCCAGCGGTGCCCGCGGCGGGCGATCATTGTGGCCGAGGATCAGGATGACGTCATAGGCGTGATCGTCGCGCCACAGGCGTTCGGCGCTGAAGCGGTGCGGGTGGCGGACCGGGCGATTGTACGCCGGATCGGCGGCATCGTCGGACCAGCCATCGTCGGGCCGCAGCCAGCGCCACGGCAGGCGGGTGGCGGGGGCCGCCATGCGATCGGGGCGCAGCAGCGCGGTGCGGATCGGCCAGAGCCCAAGCGGGGTGGCGCCATCGCCCTCGCGCTTGGCGTCGGTGGCAATCGCGCCGGCCTTGCCGAACACCGCAGCGATCGTCTCGCCAAAGCCGCTGACGGTGCCGCCGGCGACACTGGCCACCAGGGTCACAGCAGATGTCCCTGCCGATCGCGCTTGGTGCCGAGATAGGCGATGTTGTGCGGATTGGGCGGCATCGAATGTTCGACGCGCGTCACCGCCAGCCCGTGCGCCGCCAGCCCGTCGACCTTCATTGGGTTGTTGGTCAGCAGCCGGACCCGTGTGACGCCCAGCTGGTGCAACATCGCCGCGGCCAGGCTGAAATCGCGCTCATCGGGTTCAAAGCCCAGCCGCGTGTTGGCGTCGACGGTGTCGAAGCCCTGGTCCTGCAGCGCATAGGCGCGCAATTTGTTCAAAAGCCCGATGCCGCGGCCTTCCTGCTGCAGATAGAGCAATATGCCGCCGCCGGGATTGGCAGCGATGGCAGCAAGCGCGGTGTGCAATTGGGGCCCGCAATCGCATTTGAGGCTGCCGAGCACATCGCCGGTCAGGCAGGCGGAGTGGAGGCGGACCAGCACGGGGCCGGCGCGCGATGGATCGCCGATGACCAGCGCCAGATGCTCGGGGCCGCCGTCGGCGGGGCGGAAGGCGACGACTTCGGTGTCTTCGGCGGGTGCCAGCGGCAGCCGCGCCCGCGACGAGATGGCAACGCGGGCCGCGGCGGCGGGCAGCGTCAGCACCGATTCGGCGTCGGCGGTGACGACGGGATCGGCGGCGGCGACGGGCACGGCATAGACGGCGGGCAGCAGCGCCGCGTGCTTGGCGAGCGCGATCGCCGCCTGCGCCGAGCGCCGGTCGTCGCCGAGCGCGCGGGTGGTGAACGGGCCCTTGAACGGCGTGGCGAGGTCGAGCACCGGATCGGCGACAGCGCGCGAGCCGGCAAGGTCGAGCCAGTCGGGCCGCAGCACCCAGACCGGCTCCGGATCTGCGACGGCGGCGGCAAGCTGGTTGGCAAGGTTGAGCACGGCAGCGCGGCGCGCGGTGATGATCAGCCCGGCGCGGGTCACGCCCTCCAGCGCTGCCAGCGATTCGGCATC
>JBBQKM010000116.1:0-8490 GCA_038326915.1 Sphingomonadales bacterium | reverse complement strand
ACGCCACGACATTCTTCGTCCAATGGTGGTTGCGCGGGCCGCCCGGCAAGTCGGCAACGCGGGTGCCTGGCGTGGTGATGCTGGTGTCGCCTTCGGCATAGGCGAATTTGGTCAACCGGTCGGTTTCGGCGACAAACAGGTCACTGCCAACGAGCGCCATGCCGAACGGTGAATGCAGATTGGCGATGAACACCTGCCTGACTTCGGCGACGCCATCGCCATCGGCATCGCGCAGCAGGGTGATGCGGTCGGGCGACTTTGCGCCGGCGCCGGCCATGCTCATCACCAGTTTCTGGATCTTGCCTTTCAGTCCTTCGTCTTCCTTGGGGCGTTCCGGGCTATTGGTTTCGGCGACCAGCACGTCGCCGTTCGGCAGAGTGTAGAGCCAGCGCGGATGATCGAGCCCGGTGGCAAACGCCGCCACTGCCAGCCCGGCGGCAGGCACCGGCCGCTCGCCCTGCTGCCAGCCGACGACATCGGCGATCTTCACCGTCGGGAACAGCGTCTTCTTCGGCGCCGGCAATGTCGGGGAGGCGCCCTGTCCGGCGGTGACCGGCAGGTCGGCCTTGTCACCGCAGGCGGCGATGAGAAGCAGGGGAGAGAGGATGAGAGCCTTGCGCATGGTCGGTGTTCCTGTCGAATTCATGTCGGCATAACGCCGTCGTCGCGTTCTGGTCCCGGCGTCAGCCTGCCGCAGCCACGGCGTCGATCGCCGCGCGCACGCTATCGCCGCGTTCCAGCGGGACAAAATGTGTCGTGCCGGGCAGCCGCTGCGCCGACACGCAGCGCAGGTGCGCTGCCATTATGGCGAATTCGTCCGTCGGCACTGTCGAGCCCTGTTCGCCGGCGATCAGCGCGAAGGGCACCGCCAGTGCGGCCAGCGCCGCTTCGACATGATGCGAGACGCCGCGAAATGTTGCCGCTTCCCACGCCGGGGTGCAGGCGAGGCTGACGCCGGCCGCCGATGGCACCAGGCCATCGGCAAGATAGGCGTCGAGATCGGCATCCGCCCAACTGCGGAACACGCCGCGCCCGGCCCAGGCGGCACGCGCCGTCGCCACATCGGGGAAATCCGCCCGCCGCCGCCCGGCCTGGTCGGCCATCGGGTTGGGAGTCGGCTGGCCCGCTGCCGCACGCGCCAGGGCAAAGGGAATGAACGGCGGGTCGAGCAGCACCAGCCCGGCGATGCGGTCGGGCCAAGCCGCGGCGGCCAGCAGCGATGTCGTGCCCCCCATCGAATGGCCGGCGAGCAGCCAGCGCGCCTCGTGGTCGACAGCGTCGATGACCGCCATGATGCCGGCGGCAAAACTTTCCCACTCGACCCGGTCGCCCGGCACGTCATCGGGTCGCAGCGCCGCGGTCCGGCCGTGGCCGCGGGCATCGCTGGCAATCATGTGAAACCGGTCGGCGAGCGGCGCCAGCAGCCGTTCGTACAGCCCTGCGTGCATGCCCGTGGCATGGGCGAAATGCAGTCGCGGCGCCGCCGCCGGCGCGGTGTTCCAAACCAACGCCGACACCGGGCCACCGGCGGTGTCGATCACCGTGCGCTGCATGCTTGGCTCCCCTGTTGCGACACCGGCTCTTACGAAGCCGGGCGGCAAAGGGCCAGCCGCGATGCGGCTATCGCACCGGGTTCAGTCGTATCGGGGTCAATCCCATTTGAACTTGGTGACGACGCCGTTGCGGGTGTCGCACTTGATGGTCTTTTTCTTGGTGCTGATCTTGCCCTTCGACGACGTGGTGATGACGTTGACCTCGGCGCGGACGCTGGCGCGGCCGTCGCTCATCTTGTCGGTATCCTTGACGTCGCGCATCGTCACATTGGTCGCGCCCACCGCCATCGCGCGCGATTTGGCTTCGGCAAGACAGACCTGGGTGGCGACATCGCGGGCATCGCCGGTTGGCGCCGCGGCAGCGGTAGCGGCGGCGGCTGCCGATGCCGCGGCAGCCTGCTCGGCGGCAGCGGCCTTTTGCGCGGCAGCGGCCTGTTCGGCAGCAGCAGCCTTTTCTGCCGCTGCAGCCTTTTCAGCGGCGGCGGCCTGTTAGGCGGCGACAGCCTTTTCCTGTTCACGCGCGCGCTTTTCGGCGGCCTGGCGTTCCTTTTCGGCCTGGCGCTCCTGGTCCTTGATGCGCTTTTCCGATGCCTTGGCCTCTTTCTCGGCGGCCTTGCGGGCATCGTCGGTGCGCTTGGCGGCGGCTGCGGCCTCTGCCGGTGACTGCGCTACGGCTTCGACAGCGCCGGCCGCTGGCGCGCCGACAACTGCCGGCGCGGTCTGCGCCATCGCGGTGGTGGCGAGAACAAGTGTCGCCAGTCCGGTCATCATCGTCTTCATCGTGCGCCTCCCCTGATCGCGCCGGCATGGGGCGCTATTGCTGTGCCTTATCGCACCTTCGAACAGAGAAAATTGTCCAGAACTGGGCAAAGCCAGCCGCGCCAGACCGAGGTCAGCGGTATTCGCGATTGCGGCAGACAACGACATCACCGACCCGCGCCAGCCTTTGGCAATTGGCGACCGCATCATTGCCCAGCGCGGTCAAGGCATCGGTGCCGCCGCGCGGGTGGAATGGCACCGGGAATGGCCATTGCACGACATAGGCGAAGACCTTGCGTTCGAATGCCAGCAGCGCATTGCCGCGTTCGGGCGGCACCGGGCGCAGCGTCGCCGGGATCACATAGATACGCGCGGCACGCAGTTCGGCGCGCTTGCGGCCCGTGGCGAACGGCCCGACGACATCGTTGCTGCCGGTATAAAAGCCGGTGTCGATGCCGGCCGCGGTGCCGATGGCAAAGAACGGATCATAGGCGCCGGGCCAATCGCGCGTGACCGCCGCGACGACCGCCGGTGCGGGATGCACCAGCCGGCCATGGGCGGGGTCCGCCAGCATCGGCGCCAGGAACAGCCAGTGGTTGTAGGCGACAAGCTCGATGGCGATGCCGGCATAGACCAGCAGTTGCAGCCGCCGCGCGCCGTTGGCCGCCCAGCACAGCGCCACGACTACCGCGCCAAAGCCAAAGGCGAACATGTGAACGAAATCGGCGCGGCCGACGGCCCCCGGGATCAGCAGGATGCCGATCACCGCGATGAAACACACGCCAAGCTCCGCCGCCGGCAGCGCCAGCCGGCCGTCGCGGGCAGCGCGCAACAGCGGCGGCAGGCCGACCAGCGCCGCAATCGTCTGGCTGAACAGGAAGAACAGCAGGAAGACATTGGGCACCAGCGGGAACTCGCGGCCCGAAAAATTCGCGGTCAGCGGCGCGGTGAACCATGGCGGCAGGATCGCCACAAGCCCCGCCAGCATCGTGACCAGCCCGGCCAGCGCCAGCACCGGCGGCCAGCGCCGTTCGGCGAGCGCGAGAAACAGCAGCACGCCGGCAAGAAATACCGCCATGACGATGCCGGTTTCAAAGCTGATCGCGGCGGCAACCAGCACCGAAGCCAGCGGTTGCAGCCCCAATCGCGCCGGCCCGGCGCCGTGCAGACGGCGCGCGGCAAAGGCGAGAACCACCGGCACGACAAAGCGGATACCGGAATAATGCAGTCCGGAGGCATAGGTCAGCGGCAGCCAGAATAGCGCGAGTGCGACGAACATCACGCCCCGCGCCGGAACCGGTACCGGCAGGGCCAGCACCAGCCCGCGGATCAGCAGCAGCGCCAGCAAAAGGAAGCCGGCATCGGTGATCAGATAGGCGAGCAACCAGGTGTCGGGCAGCAGACGATGGATGGCCCAAGGCGTCCAGATCAGCACCGGGCCATAGTTGAACAGGAAATCGCGATAGGGGATTTTGCCCTGGTCCATCAGCGCCATGCGGTCGCTGAAATAATAGATCTCGTTGTAGGTGTCGTCGCCATTCCACAGCAGCAGCAGTGCCACCACGACGACCGCCGCTGCAAGCATCGCGAACGCGGCCTCGACCCCTAGACGGGTGCCGATGGCGCCCGGGTCAGCAGCCGGTGGTGGCATCTGCCACGCCGCCCACAGCCCGGCGAGACCCAGCGCCGCCGCGATGCCGAGCACGGCGGTGCGATGATCGAAGCCGGCGGCGACGGCCAGCGAGGCATTGTCGGGCAGGCCGCCGATGGCAACGAGATAGGGCAGGGCGCAGGCCATCAGCACGACGGCGCCGAACACCGCGGCAATGCGGCGGCCGCTGCCGGCCGAAAGGGTCATCGCAGCCGGGCCATTATTGCATCGAGTTTCGCCAGCAGCGCCGGATCGCGCGCATCCGGCGCGGTGATCAGCGCCGTGTCGAGCACCGTGTCGATCGGCGAAGCGGCGCGCACCGCGGGCAGCGATCGCACCAGCGCCTCGACCGATCGGCGCGCGATTTCGGCATTGGCGTGCATGACGCGGATAATTTCGGCGACATCGACGTCGCCGCCATCGTGCCAGCAATCATAATCGGTTACCATCGCCAGCAGCGCATAGGGCAGCTCGGCCTCGCGGGCGAGTTTGGCCTCGGGCATCGCCGTCATGCCGATAACGTCGCAACCCCAGCTTTGGTAGAGTCGGCTTTCGGCGCGGGTCGAAAACTGCGGGCCTTCCATCACGAGATAGGTGGCGCCGCCGTGCACCGTTGCGCCGGCGCTGCGAGCGGCCTCGGCTGCCAGCCCGGTCAGCCGCGGGCACACCGGGTCGGCCATCGGCACATGCGCGACCATGCCGGTTTCGAAAAAGGTCGATGGCCGGCCTTTCGTCCGATCGATGAACTGGTCGACCGCGACGAAATCGCCGGGCGCATAATCCTGGCGCAGCGACCCGACCGCCGATACCGCGAGCACATCCGTGCAGCCAAGGCGCTTCAGCACGTCGATATTGGCGCGGGCGTTGAGCCGGTGCGGCGGCACGCGATGGCCGCGGCCGTGGCGCGGCAGGAAGGCCAGCTCGATTCCGGCGATACGGCCGGTCAGCACGGCATCGGACGGTTCGCCCCATGGGCTGGCGACAGCGATCCATTGCGGGTTTTCGAGCGCATCGAGGGCATAAAGCCCCGAGCCGCCGATGATCCCGAGCTTCCAGTGGCTCATGAAGCCCTCCGTGCATCGATGGCCCAGCGTTCGAGGCTGCCATCCTCATCGGCGACGAACAGCGCATCGTGCAGCGCCATGGTCGGGTCGACATGGCCGGGCTGCAGCCAGACCAGCGCGCCCTCCGCCGGGGCGTCGGCGTGCCAGCCGCCCGTTGCATCGATCGTGGCGACCGTCGCGCCATCGCGCATGGCCTCGAGGCTCGCCGGGTGGATGATCGCGCCATGTTCGTCGCCCATTGAACGCCAGCGGCTGCCCGGCGCCGCCCCGGCGACAACCTGCGGCGGCGGGCCGTCGGTATAGAGCGCCTTCAGCCCGGCGTCGCAGGTCACCAGCGCCTTGTGCCGCGCCGAAACCACCGTGGCGGCGAGGAACAGCGCCGCCCGGAACGGCCAGTCGCCGGTGCTGGCCCCCGCAAGGGTATAATCGACATCCATCAGCGCATAGCTGCCGGCCTGGATTTCGGTGAACACCCCGGCGGCGAGGTCGAGTGCGTGGGTGCCGGTGCCGCCGCCGGTGACCTGCGGCGGTGCCAGCCCGGCGGCGGTGAAGTCGGCCACCAGCGCAGCGATCATGGCGGTTGCTGCGGCATTGGCGGTGGCGCGCTCGGCCGGCGGCATGTGCTGGATATGCCCGGCATAGGCCTGGATGCCGCCGAACGTCACGCCGGCGGTGGCGGCAATTTCCCGCGCCAGCGCCAGCGCCGCGCCCGGTGCCACGCCGGCGCGGTGGGTGCCGGGGTCGACATCGACGAACAGGTTGAGGCCGCTACCCGCCGCCAGTGCCACCTGCGCCGCCGAATCGACCACCGCCGACACGCGAGCGCCCTTGATCGCCGCGAGCCGCGGCCACCCCCAGGGCGGCACCGGCGCCGTTACCATCACATCGGCGATGCCGGCGGCGGCATAGGTTTCGGCCTCGCCGACGGTCTGGCAACAGACGCCGACCGCGCCGCCAGCCACCTGAAGCCTGGCGAGCGTCGAACATTTGTGCATCTTGCCATGCGCGCGCAGCCGCACGCCGGCGGCATCGCAGGCGGCCTGCAGCGTGGCCAGATTGTGCGCCAGCGCCGATCGCCGCACGATCAACGCGGGCGTTTGCGGCGGGGAAATGCGGGCAAGAAACGCGGCGATATCGGTCATCGCGCCACCGTTCCCGCGCCCGGCGGCGGCGTCAAGCCGGGGTTGCGGCGCAATGGCCGTTGCGCCATGCCAGCGCGACACAAACGCAACCTATCCGCAGGCAGCATGGCCGTAACCGCTTCCCCCGTCGTCATCATCACCGGCGCCTCGTCGGGCGTCGGCCTTTGGTCCGCGAAAGCGCTCGCCGACCGTGGCTGGCACGTCGTCATGGCCTGCCGCGACCTTGCCAAGGCCGAAGCGGCTGCGGCTGAAATCGGCATCGCCCCGACATCGCGCACGCTGCTGCCCATCGATCTCGGGTCGCTGGCCAGCGTCCGGCGCTTCGTTGCCGATTTCGCCGCGACCGGACTGGCGCTCGACGCGCTCGTCTGCAACGCCGCCGTCTATCTGCCGCGACTGACCGCGCCGGCACGCTCCCCCGAAGGCTATGAGATCAGTGTCGCGACCAATTATTTCGGGCATTTCCTGCTCGCCAACCTGCTGCTGCCGGCACTCGAAAAGGCCGCATCACCGCGGCTGGTCACGCTGGGCACCGTCACCGCCAATTCCGAAGAATTCGGCGGCAAGGTGCCGATCCCGGCGCCGGCCGACCTTGGTGATCTGCAGGGTCTGGAGGCCGGTTTCCGCGCCCCCATCGCGATGATCGACGGCAAGGCGTTCAAGCCCGGCAAGGCCTACAAGGATTCAAAGCTCTGCACGATGATCATGAGCCGCGAGCTCCACCGCCGCTTCCACGCCGAAACCGGCATCGTGTTCGCGACACTCTACCCCGGCTGCGTCGCCGACACGCCGCTGTTCCGCCATGCCCCGGCGCTGTTCCGCAAGATCTTTCCGTGGTTCCAGAAGAACATCACCAAGGGCTATGTCAGCCAGCCATTGTCGGGCGATCGCGTCGCTCAGGTGGTCGCCGACCCCGGCTTCGCCACCTCGGGCGTGCACTGGAGCTGGGGCAACCGCCAGCAGGCCGGGCGCCAGGCGTTCAGCCAGCCGCTCAGCGCCAAGGCCAATGACCAAACCCGCGCAGCCCGACTGTGGGACCTGACGGCAAAGCTGACCGGGCTTTAGGGACCAAGGGGCCCGGGGCGTTGAGCACCACCGAAATCTTCCTGATCGCCCTGCTGATCATCTTCAGCCTGCCCTGGGCCGTCTGGCGGCTGGGGCGGACCGATCACTATGCGCCGCTGGTCGTCGTCCAGATCATCGGCGGCATCGTGCTCGGCCCGGGCGTGCTCGGCGCGGCGTTCCCCGGCTATTACGGCTTTGTCTTCAACCCGCAGGTCGTCGGCGCGCTCAACGGCATCGCCTGGTGGGCGGTCATGCTGTTCGTCTGGGTGGCGGGGATCGAGCTCGACCTGCGCAGCGCCTGGCAGCAGCGCCGCGAAACCGGCATCACCGCCGGGCTGGCGCTGGCAGCACCGTTGCTCGCCGGCAGCGCCGCGGCGGCGGTGCTGGTGCAGACCGGCGGTGGCTGGGCGGGTGCCAAGGGCGCGCCGTGGCAGGTCGTGCTCGGCATCGGCATGGCGTGTGCGGTGACGGCGCTGCCGATCCTGGTGCTGTTCATGGACAAGCTCGCGATCCTGCGCCAGCCGCTCGGGCAGCGCATCCTGCGCTATGCCAGCCTCGACGATGTCGCGATCTGGGGGGTGCTGGCGATCATCCTGCTCGATTGGCAGCGGATGGGCCGGCAGGCGGGGTTCCTCGTCGGCTTCGCACTCGCGGCCTGGGCGATCCGCCGTCTGATGCAGCGGATCACGGCCCGCGATCGCTGGCATGTCGGGCTGATCTGGCTCGCGGCCAGCGCCTTTGCCGCCGATTGGGCCGGGCTGCACTTCATGGTCGGGGCATTCCTCGCCGGCGCCGTGCTCGATGGCGACTGGTTCGACAGGAAGGCGATGGATGCGTTCCGCGATAATGTGCTGCTGGCGCTGATGCCGGTGTTCTTCCTCAGCACCGGGTTGCGCACGCGCTGGGATGTAGGCGGCGTCGCGGTGTTCGGTGCGGCGGCGCTGCTGCTCGCGGCGGCGGTGGCGGGCAAGCTCGGCGGCGTGCACCTTGCGGGGCGGATCCTGAAATGGCCGCGCGCCGACAGCTGGGCGATCGGCTGGCTGTTGCAAACAAAGGCGCTGATCATGATCATCTTTGCCAACATCCTGCTCGATCGCCAGGTCATCAGCGGCGCGTCCTTTACCGCGCTGCTGCTGATGGCGGTCGGCAGCACGATGCTGACCATGCCGATGGTGACGCCATTGCTGCGGCGGCGCGTTCCGGAATCCTGAGCAATGGCGTTGCGCGCTGTCGGGGCGCCGCTCCCCCGGGGTTCG
>JBBQKM010000115.1:0-8518 GCA_038326915.1 Sphingomonadales bacterium | reverse complement strand
GATAAAGCTCGTAAAAGCCGGCACCCAACCAGACAATAACGGCGAGCAGGTGCACCGATAAGAGCACCCCGCGCATCATAGCGGGCGCACCGAAACGGCCATTAGCCAAATGGTTCGCACCGCAATCCTCCGCGCAAGGATGATTTACGTCATCTTTGCGCTAGCATCGCTGAACGGGGCAGTTGTTGCAAGTCAGCCGACGATTTCCGTCTGGGCAAAGAAATAGGCGATCTCGATCGCAGCGTTTTCGTCCGAATCCGAACCGTGCACCGTATTGGCTTCGATCGATTCGGCGAGTTCCTTGCGGATCGTGCCGGCGTCGGCATCGGCCGGGTTGGTGGCGCCCATGATGGCGCGATAGGCTGGCACGGCGTCTTCGCCTTCGAGGACCTGGACGACGACCGGGCCGGAAATCATGAAGGCGACGAGTTCACCGAAAAAGCCGCGCTCGCTGTGGACGGCGTAGAAACCTTCGGCCTGCGCCTTGGTCAGGTGCAGGCGCTTTTGCGCGACGATGCGCAGGCCGGCGGCTTCGATCATGGCGTTGACGGCGCCGGTCAGGTTGCGGCGCGTTGCGTCGGGCTTGATGATCGAAAAGGTGCGCGTGATGGCCACGGGGAAACTCCGGATTCTTTGAATTGGGGGGCAGGAAAGCGCCGCTCCCCTAGCCGCGCTGCAGCATGATGGCAAGTTGCAGTGCTCAGGCGGCCTTTTCGAAGCGGCCGTCCTCGCCTTCGCGCCAATAGACCGGGCGGACGCTATCGGTGGCCTTCAGCACGCGCCAGCGCGCCCGCGCCGCCTCCAGATTGTCGGCATCGAACAGGAACAGCGCGCGGGCAAGGCCGGCCAAGTCGTCGGGCAGGTCACCACCGATTTGCGCCAGGCAGTCGGCGGCGTTCGCAGCGGGCAGCGGCGCTGCGCTGAGCAGCACCGGCTGGCGGGCTGCGCGCTCCGGCCCGATCGCGGTGTCGATGCCATGGGGCAGAAAACTGTCGGCGGCATGGCTCCACAACGCCATGTCGATGCGGCCAAGCAGCGCCGGATCATCGCTGCGCACGACGATGCGGTGGCCGGCGGACAGCGCCTTGGCGATCAACTGCGGCAGCACCGCCTCGGCGCGGCGCTGGGCGAGCTGGTAGAAACCGACGTCGATCATGCGCGTCGACTGCTACCCCTCATGATTCTCCGCAATGAAGCGATCGAGCAGGCGCACGCCAAAGCCGGTCGCCCCCTTGTCATGCAGATTGCCGGCCTTTGCGGCCCACACCATCCCGGCGATATCGAGGTGCGCCCATTTAACGCCGGGCTTGACGAAGCGCTTGATGAACTGCGCTGCGGTGATCGATCCGCCCTCGCGCGGGCCGACGTTCTTGATGTCGGCGATCGGACTGTCGATCAGCTTGTCATAGGCATCGCCGAGCGGCATCCGCCACAATTGGTCGCCGCTGCTGTTGCCGGCGGCCTTCAGCTGCTTGGCGAGGCCGTCGTCGTTGCAGAACATGCCGCCATATTCATGGCCAAGGCTGATGATGATCGCGCCGGTCAGGGTCGCCAGGTCGATGACAATTTCGGGATTATACTGTTCCTGCGCCCACCAGATCGCGTCGCAAAGCACCAGGCGCCCCTCGGCGTCGGTGTTGATGACCTCGATGGTCTGGCCGTTCATGCTGGTGACGACATCGCCGGGGCGCTGGGCATTGCCGTCGGGCATGTTCTCGACAAGGCCGACAACGCCGATCACATGCGCCTTGGCCTTGCGCGCCGCCAGCGCGTGCAGCGCGCCGGTCACCGCCCCTGCCCCGCCCATGTCCCATTTCATGTCTTCCATGCCCGCCGGCGGCTTCAGCGAGATGCCGCCGGTATCGAAGGTGACGCCCTTGCCGACGAATACCACCGGCTTGGCATCGGGATTGCCGGTGCCGTTCCAGCGCATCGCCAGCAGCCGCGCCGGACGTACCGAGCCTTGCGACACGCCGAGCAGCGCCCCCATGCCGAGCGCCTGCATTTCGGGTTCGCCGAGCACCGTCAACTCGATGCCGAGGTCGGCAAGGTCCTGCGCGCTTTCGACAAAGCTTTCTGGGTAAACGATATTCGCCGGCTCGGTCACCAGAGTCCGCGTCCGCATCACCCCGGCGGCAATCGCCGACAGTTCGGCATGGAGCGGCTCCACCCCCGCCACGCCGATGATGTCGAAATGGCTGAGCGTCGGCTTCTGCTTGGGCTTCATCGTCGTGTGGTACTTGTCGAAGCGCCAGTTGCGCAGCGCCGCACCATGCGCCAGGTGCGCCGCCGCGCCGGCGGCGGGCAAAGCGCCGGTAACGCCGGCCATATCGACGGTCACCCGGGTTTCGCCGCTGGTCTGCAATTTCGTCGCGATGGCGCCGCCGATTTTTTCGAACATCGCCGCGGTGGCGGCATCCCCGGGGCCGGTGCCGACGACGATCAGCCGCGTCGCATCAACTCCGGCGGGCGCCAGAATCTCGACCAGCGCCGCCGCTTCGCCATCGAAGCGCGCCGCCGCCAGAGCGCGGGTAACCTGGCCACCGCTCGCCGCATCGGCGGCAGCGGCGCCGCTGCTCAGCGTGCCGCCCGGCCCGGCGAGGACAACAAGGGCATGCGCGGTGGCATCGGCGGCGGACGGAAAGGCAATGATCATCGAATGTCCCTGACGTTGGCTGTGCCGCCACCGTCTAGAACGCGGCGGGGGCCGGTGCAAACCGGTGCGACTGTTATGGACGGGGCGCAATGACGCGGTTAAGCAGCAGCGTGCGTCCCGGCTGTCCCCAGTATCGCTTTGTCTTGCGTTCCGCCCTGTTGGCGACCGCCATGCTGTCGGGTGCGCTTGCGGTGCCGGCGCTGGCGCAGCAGCAACCGGCGCCCGTGACCCCAGAGCCGACCATGCCGCGCGACGGCGGTAACATCGTCGCGCCCGGTGATGTCATCGACTTTTCCGCCGATGAAATGGCCTATGACGACAAGGGCGAGGTCGTCACCGCGCTCGGCAAGGTCGAGCTGGCGCGCGACGCCTGGAAATTGTCTGCCGACCGTATCGAATACAACCGCGCCACCGGCGTCGTCGTCGCCACCGGGAAGGTGGTCAGCACCGATCCGGAGGGCAACCAGGCGTTCGGCGACCGGGTCGAACTGACCGAATCGCTCAAGGACGGCGCGATCAGCAACGTGCTGCTGGTGATGAACGATGGCGGCCGCGTCGCCGCCGATGAAGGCCAGCGCAGCGGCAATGTCTATGCGCTGACCCGCGCCGTCTACAGCCCCTGCGCCGTGGTCGATGCCATGGGCTGCCCGCACGATCCGGTGTGGCAGGTGAAGGCCAAGAAACTCAGCTACAACCGCGATCGCCATCGCCTGTCGTATCGCGACGCCAGCCTTGAAATGTTCGGCGTGCCGGTGTTCTTCCTGCCGAGCTTTTCGCACCCCGATGGCGAGGCCAAGCAGGTCAGCGGCCTGCTGCTGCCGCAGATCGAGATCATCCGCCAGCTCGGCGTCGGTGTCGGCGTGCCCTATCATTTCGCCACCGCTCCCGACCGCGACTTCACGATCACGCCGAAGCTCTATACCTCGGCCAATCCGGCGCTGGCGCTGCAGGCGCGGCGGCTGCTGCGCGACGGCCCGGTCCAGATCGATGCGCTGCTGACCTATGCCCGGCTGACCGAATTTGCCGCCGACGGCATCACCCCGATCGATCGCGGCGACCGGCTTCGCGGCTATTTCGCACTGAAGGGCCAGTTGCAGCACACGCCGGAATGGCGATCGACCTTCTCGGTGCGGTTGACCACCGACGACACCTTCGACCGCCTGTACAACCAGGATTATGACGACACGCTGCGCACCACCTATGCGCTGGAGCGCCAGACCAGCAATTCGTTCCTGTCGATTTCGGGCTGGGCCTTCCAGGGGTTGCGCGCCAGCGATCGCGGCGGCGAGATCCCGGTGGTGCTGCCGCTGATCGATTATGACTGGCGGCCGCTGGCGCCGGTGCTGGGGGGCCGGGTCCGCGTCGGCGCCAACACGATGAACCTCTATCGCAGCGACGGGCAGAGCATCCAGCGCGGCCTCGCCTATGGCCGCTGGGATCGCAGTTTCCTCACCGGTTTCGGCCAGCGCGTCACGGCCACGGCGATGCTGCGCGGCGACCTGTACAATGTCAGCGATGCCGACAAGGCGACCCTGCCCGAATATGCCGGGCTGAACGGGCTGCACGGCCGTGTCATTCCGCTGGCGGCAGTCGATATCGAATGGCCGTTCGCCGGGCCGGCGCTTGGCGGCATCCAGACGATCACGCCGCGGGTGCAGCTGGTGTCGGCGCCCAATGGCCTCAACAACGGCCTGCCCAACGAAGACAGCCGCGCCATCGAGCTTGAGGATGTCAGCCTGTTCGATCTCAACCGCTTCCCGGGTTACGATCGGTTCGAAGGCGGCACGCGCGTCACCTATGGCGTCGAATACCGGCTCGATCGCCCGGGCTGGCAGCTGAAAAGCGAAATCGGCCAGTCGGTGCGTATCGCCGGCGCCGGCAATGAATTTCCGCAAGGCACCGGCCTGTCCGACACGGTCAGCGATTTCGTCGGGCGCAGCAACCTCAAGATCGGCAGCCTGTTCGAAATCACCCACCGCTTCCGGCTCGATCACGACAGTTTTGCCGTGCGCCGCAACGAATTCGATATCCAGATCGGCAACCGCCGCACCTATGCGACGATCGGCTACCTGAAGCTCAACCGCAACATCGCGCTCGAGGATCTTGAGGATCGCGCCGAATTGCGCTTCGGCGGCCGGGTCGGCTTTGCACGCTTCTGGTCCGCCTATGGCTCGGCGATCATCGATCTGACGACCAGGGCCGAAAACCCCAACGCCATCGGCAGCGGTTTCAAGGCGATCCGCCACCGCGCGGGCATCGAATATGAGGATGAATGTTTCCGGATCGGTGCCGGCTGGCGCCGCGATTATGTCGGCGATCGCGATTTCCGCGCCGGCAATTCGTTCGTACTAAGCCTGGCGTTCAAGACGCTCAGCCGCTGATGCGGGCGTTGAGAGCCTGGTAAGGCGCGATTAAGGGAGCGACGGCTAACACTGTGCTTTGCCGCGGGGTGGTGGTTGCGCTATTGCACCGGCACAGTTTGCCGCGGCGCGCGGTTTCGGGCGCAGATTTGCCCGGTTCGGAGACAGGAATGCGTTCACCTCGTAAAGTTATCGGCCTGCTGCTCACGTCGGCCATCGTCGCGGCCACGCCGGCGGCGCTGGCGCAGCAGGCGAGCCCCACCTTCGAGGCCGGATCGCTGCCCGAACTGCGCGTCATCGGCGATATCGATCCGACGCTGCGCAAGGCGCAGGCCATCGTCAATGGCGAGGTCATCACCGATACCGATATCGATCAGCGGCTGAACCTGGTTGTCGCGGCCAACGGCGGCAAGATCGGCGAGGAGGAAAAGCCGCGGTTGCGGCTGCAGGTGCTACGCAACCTTATCGATGAAAAACTGCAGGTGCAGGAAGCCGCCAGCAACGACATCAAGATCACCGATGAGGAGGTAAACCGCTCGTACGATCGCGTTGCCCAGAATTTCAAGAAATCCGCCACCGGCTTTGAACAGTTCCTGCGCGATGCCGGATCATCGCCGGCGTCGATCAAGGCGCAGATCAAGGGCGAACTGGCGTGGAACCGCGTGCTGCGCCGCAAGGTCGAACCGCTGGTCAATGTCGGGGACGATGAAGTCCAGTCGGTGATCGCCAAGCTGAACGCCGCCAAGGGCAAGGACGAATATCACGTCAGCGAGATTTTCCTGTCGGCAACGCCCGAAACCCAGGCGCAGGTGATGAACGACGCGGCGCGCATCGTCGGCCAGGTTCGCGGCGGCGCCTCGTTCGTTGCCTATGCCCGCCAGTTTTCCGAAGCGTCGACCGCTGGTGTCGGCGGCGATCTCGGCTGGGTGCGCGCCGAACAGCTGAATGACGCGGTGGCGCCGGTAGTGACGACGCTGCAACCCGGCGGCGGCCCCGCCAGCGTCAGCGATCCGATTCCGGTGACCGGCGGTGTCGCCATAATGGCGCTGGTTGAAAAGCGCCAGGTGCTGGCGGCCGATCCGGCCAATGCCGTGCTCAGCCTCAAACAGATTTCGTTGCCGTTGCCGCCGGGCGTGACGCAGGCGCAGGCCGAAGCCAAGGTCAAGGAATTCCAGAACGCCACCCAGGCAATGGGCGGCTGCGGCCGCGTTGAGGAAGTGTCGAAGGGCCTTGGCGCCGAGGTCGCGATCAACGATGCCATCCGGCTGAAGGACCTGCCGCCGGCGCTGCAGCAGATCATCGGCAATCTGTCGATCGGCCAGGCGACCCCGGCGTTCGGTTCGGCCAAGGAAGGCCTGCGCGTGCTGGTGTTGTGCGGCCGTGACGACAGCAGCGCCCAGGTCAAGGCGCCGAATTTCGACGAAATCTACGCCCAGATGAACGAGGAACGCGTCAACATGCGCGCCCGGCGTTATCTGCGCGACCTGCGGCGCGACGCCATCGTCGACTACCGTTAATGCCCGATCGCCCTGCCCCGCTGGCGGTGTCGATGGGAGATCCGGCCGGCATCGGCCCGGAAATCGTAGCGGCCGCCTGGGCCGCGCGGGTTGCCGAAGGGCTGCCGCCGTTCTTTGCCATCGGCGACCGGCGCGCCCTCGCCGCCGTGTGGGACGGCCCCGTCGTCACCCTGGCGGCCCCCGGCGATGCCGCAGCGGCGTTCGACACCGCGCTGCCGCTCGTCCAGGTCGACGATCCCGGCGAGATCGTTCCCGGAGACCCCAATCTTGCCGGCGCGCGCTGCGCGCTCGACAGCCTGGAGATCGCCGTCGGGCTCGCGCGCAACGGCTTTGCCGGCGGCATCGTCACCGGGCCGGTGTCAAAGGCGCAGCTGTACGCCATCGGGTTCAACTATCCCGGGCAGACCGAATTCGTCGCCGAACGCTGCGGCATCGCCGCCAGCAACGCCGTGATGATGCTCGCCGGGCCGACCTTGCGGACGGTGCCGATCACCGTCCACACGCCGCTCGCCGATGTGCCGCGGCAGTTGACCATCGAACTGATCGTCGCCCGGGCCCGGGTGGCGGCGCGGGCGCTGGTGCGCGATTACGGCATCGCCCGGCCCCGGCTGGCCTTTGCCGGGCTCAATCCGCATGCCGGCGAAAGCGGGACGCTGGGTCGCGAGGAGCTCGACATCATCCGCCCGGCGCTGGAGATCCTGGCCGCCGAAGGCATCGATGTGCAGGGGCCGCTGGCCGCCGATTCGATGTTCCATGCCACCGCGCGCAGCCATTACGACGCAGCGCTGTGCATGTATCATGATCAGGCACTGATCCCGCTGAAAACGCTGCATTTCGACGATGGTGTCAACGTCACGCTGGGGCTGCCGATTGTCCGCACCTCGCCCGATCACGGCACCGCGTTCGGCATTGCCGGCAAGGGGATTGCCAGCCCATTGGCGATGATCGCGGCGATCCGCATGGCCGGGGAATGCGCCGCGCGGCGGCTGGCATCTTGAGCCTCGCCGCGCTGCCCTTGTCAGGGCTGCCGCCACTGCGCGACGTGATCGCGCGCCACGGCCTCAATGCCAAGAAATCGCTCGGCCAGAATTTCCTGTTCGATGGCAATCTGCTCGATCGCATCGCGCGGGTCCCGGGGCCGCTCGATGGCCAGACGGTCTATGAGGTCGGCCCGGGCCCGGGCGGCCTGACGCGCGCCTTGTTGCGCGCCGGCGCAACCGTGGTGGCGGTCGAACGCGACGCCCGTGCCTTGCCAGCGCTGGCCGAGCTGGCCGAGGCTGCCGAGGGTCGGCTGACTGTCATCGACGGCGATGCCATGGCGGTCGATCCGCTGGCGCTGGTTGGCAGCGGCGCGCATATCGTCGCCAACCTGCCCTACAATATTGGCACGGCGCTGCTCACCGGCTGGCTGGGCGGCGAAGCCTGGCCGCCATGGTGGGCCAGCCTGACCCTGATGTTCCAGAAGGAAGTCGCCCAGCGCCTTGTCGCCGCGCCGGGCAGCGGCGCCTATGGCCGGCTGTCGGTACTGGCGCAGTGGCGGACGACGGCAAGGATCGCCTTCACCCTGCCGCCACGCGCCTTTGTGCCGCCGCCCAAGGTCGATTCCGCCGTCGTCCATATCGCGCCGCGGGCGCCGGATGCCGACGCCAGCGCGGCGAAACTGGCGCAACTGACCGCCGCCGCGTTCGGCCAGCGCCGCAAGATGCTGCGCGCCAGCCTGAAATCGATGCCCGGCGCACTCGAAGCGCTGGTCGCCGAAGGCGTCAGCCCCGAACAACGCGCCGAAACCGTGCCGGTGGCGGCATTTGCGCGGGCCGCGGCGCGGCTGTAGCCTTGCTGCCATGCACGATCATGGCCTGAAGTTCGGACGCATCGCCGCCGGCATCGGCACCGGCGACATGGCGCGCGCAATCGCCTTTTACACCGATGTGCTGGGGTTTGCGGTCGTCTTCCAGAACGGCGACCCGGTGATCTTTACCATATTG
>JBBQKM010000114.1:0-8533 GCA_038326915.1 Sphingomonadales bacterium | reverse complement strand
TATCGATTGCCGGAAATTGCCCACGCCCGGCCAGCTTGCGGCTTAGCAGGATATGGCCGTCCAGCACGCCGCGCGCTGCATCCACCACCGGATCGACGCCATCATCGCCTTCCTGCAGCACCGTGACGATGGCGGTGATGGCGCCGCCGGTCCGCCGGTCACCGCCGGCGCGTTCGGCCAGCGCCGCGATCAACGCCATGGCGGAGGGCGGATAACCGCGGCCGCCGGCGTGTTCGCCCCGCGCCAGCGCGACCTCGCGGGCACCGTGGACAACCCGGCTCAGGCTGTCGAGGATCAGCAGCACATGGCTGCCGGCGTCGCGAAACCCCTCGGCAATCGCAAAGGCGCGTTCCGCACCGCGCACGCGCAGCAACGGCGCGTCGCCGGCCGGCACGGCGATCGTCACCGTCCGCGCCCGCGCGGCACCGGCCAGCTCGCGTTCGATGAAATCGGTGATCTCGCGGCCGCGTTCGCCGATCAGCGCCATCACGACGACATCCGCCGCCGCCCACCGCGCCACCTGGCCGAGCAGCACCGATTTGCCGACGCCGGTGCCCGCCATGATGCCGACGCGCTGGCCACGCCCCAGTGTCAGCAAGCCGTCGAGCGGGCGCACGCCGGTATCGAGTGCCGCCGTCACCCGCGCCCGATCGGCCGGGCCGAGCACCCGCCCTTGCGCCGGGCGGTATTCGCGCGCCACGATCGGCCCCAGCCCGTCGAGCGGCCGGCCCAACCCGTCGATGACCCGGCCGAGCAACGCCGCGCCGACCGCCACGTCGCTGGCGACGCCATCGGCAAGCACCGGCGCGCCTGGCGTGATGCCGGCGAGCGGCGACAGCCCCATCAGCACGGCACGGCCATCGCGAAAGCCGATGATCTCGGCAGCCTGGCGGCCTGCCCCCACCAGAGCCCGGCCACCGACCAGCGCGTCGATGCCGATGGCCTCCACCGTGGTGCCGTCGAACGCGACGACGCGCCCGCCGCGCCGGACCGGCAGCACCGGCACCGTGGCGGCTGCGGCGAGGCGCGCGAGGGTGGCACTCACGCTCATGCCAGCCCCGCCATCACATCGTCGAGGCGCTGCGCCAGATCGACGGTAATGCTGAAATCCGCACCGGTGACGGCAAAGGCGCCCGGCGCCAACGCCCTATCGGCGGCGATGGCGATGCCGGGCAGGTGCGGCGCCAGCGCCGCCAGCGTATCGGGATGCGCGGTCAACGTCGCGGCGGCGCCCGGCACCACCGTCGCGATCGCGGCGTCGACAAGCGGCTGCAACACCGTGGCGCCTGCCTTCAGTTCGGCCATCAGCACCGCCTCTGCCACCCGCCGCACCAGCGCTGCCAGCACCGGGCGCAGCGTATCGGCCTCGATCCGGCACGCCGCATCGAACGCTGCCGCTGCGGCCGCGAGCTGCGCGCGCAATGGTGCCAGCCCGGCATCGGCCTCGGCCGCACCGGCGACGAACCCGGCATCCCACGCCTCGGCGCGCACCGCCGCCATATCGATCGGCGCCGTGGCCGGCTCGGCGCGCGGCTGCAGCGCGCTCAACAGTCCTGCCAACCCCTCAGACATAGGCACCCGCCGCGCCCGGCAGCATCACCGCGCCGCTTTCGCCCAGCCGGCGCACCAGCGCGCAGACCTCGGCTTGCGCCGCATCGACCTCGGCGCGCTTCAGCGGGCCCTTTTCGGCCAGATCGTCCTGCAGCTGCGATGCCGCCCGCTTCGACATCGCCGAGAAGATCAGCGCCTGCAGCGCCGCATCGGCACCCTTCATCGCCACCGCCAGCACCTGCGGATCGGCCTCGCGCAGCACCAGCTGCATGTCCTTCAGCCCCAGCCCGAGCAGGTCGGCGAACACGAACTGCTGCGCCGCAACCTCGGCCGCCAGCGCCGCATCGACGCTGGCCAGCGCATCGAGCAGCACCTTCTTGTCGGTCGACAGCTTGACCAGCCGCGCCGTGAAGTCGGTGCCCGCCAGCAAGGCCTCGTTGGCCGCCGATTCCTGCGCAGCCAGCTTGGCCTCGAGATCGGCCTCGAGGTCGGCGATAACGCCAGGGGCGACGGGTTTCAGCGTCGCCAGCCGGGTCACGACATCGCCGCGCAGCGCCGCGGGCAACGCATCGAGCGCCGCCGCCGCCCGCGCCTCGGGCAGATGCGCCAGCACCAGAGCCGCCGCCTGCGGATGTTCGTCGCCGATCAGCGCCGCGATGGTGGCGGTATCGAGCCAGTCGAGCCCGGCAAAGCGCCGCGGCGCGGCAGGCGGTCCGATATGTTCGATGACCCGTTCCGCCCGCGGCGCGCCCAGCGCGCGCGACAGCACGGCGCGCACCTGCCGGCCCTGGCTGTCGAGCGCCGAAACGCCATGCGTCCGCGTGATGAACTCATCGAGCACCGCGTCGATTGCCGCCGGATCGATCTCCGCCACCGTCAGCATCGCCTCGCCGACCGCCTGGACCTCGGCGGCCTCCATGCGGCGCAGCAGTTCGGCGGCCTGGGCTTCCTCGAGCAGCAGCACGAGAATGGCGCATTTCTGCGCGCCGGTGAGCTGCGCGATCACGACGCGGCCGCCAGCATCTGCCGGGCGACGGCGGTCGCCCGATCGGCATCGGCGGTGACAAGCCCGCGCGTCGTGCCGAGCTTTTCGCTGTAATCGACGCTCGCCGTCGCCGCTGCCGGCGTCAGGTCGCCGCCATCTATCGTCGGCACCGCAGCGGAACCGGCAGCCCCGCCGCGCTTGCGCAACCACACCGCGGCGATGGCGCCGCCGACCAGCAGCAGCAGCGCCACCCCGGCCAATGGCGCATAATCCTGCACCACCGGCTTTTCATACCAGGGCTGCAGCGGTTCGGGCGTCGGCAGCGCAAAACCGCGCAACTGCACCTCGACGACATCGCCGCGCCCACTGTCATAGCCGACCGTGCCCTGCACGATGCGCGTCAGGCTGGCGATATCGGCAGGCGTTGCCTTGGACAGCGCCGCCTTGTCGATGACCACGGCGACCGACAGGCGCCGCAGCCGGGGCGCCAGCCCGCGGGTGACGGTGACATCCTTGCCGATCTCCCAGGCGCGATTGGTGGTCTCGTTGGTGATCTGCGGCGGCGCTGCGGGCACCGGCGGTGCCGCCGGCGGCGTCGCGGTCAACTGGGCGGCCTGGGGTGCGGTGTTCGACAGCGCGCCCGGAATGCCGCGCGCCGGCAACGGGCTGGAATCGATGGCGCGGCTCGCCGCCTCGCTGCGCAGCACGGCGCCGTCGCGGGCATAGCGTTCGGATGACGCCTGATTCTCGCTATAGTCGACGTCGGCGGCGACTTCGGCGGTAAAGCGCCCGGCGCCGATCAACGGCGTCAGCAGCTTGAACAGCCGTTCGCGCACCATGGCCTCGACCTTGACCTGATAGCCGAGCTGCGCCGCCTCGCCTTGGGCCGTGCCGGCCGACAGCAGCGCGCCGGATTGATCGACGACACTCACCCGGTCCGCCGCGAGCCCTGAGACCGACGACGATACCAGCCAGACGATGGCCCGCACCTGTGCCTCGCCGAGCACGCGGCCCGGCGCCAGTGTCACGAACACCGAAGCGCTGGCCGGCACCTTGTCGCGGACGAACACCGACGGTTCAGGGGTGGCGATATGGACGGTGGCGTGGCGAACGCCGTCGATGGCCTCGATCGAGGCCGCGAGCTCGACCGACGCGGCATTTTTCAACCGCGCAGCCTCGACGGCGCGGCTGAGGCCGAGCGGCATGTCGCCGACCGGATCAAGCGATTTGGCCGATTTCGGCAGGCCCTGGCCGGCGAGCAGGATGCGCGCCGCGGCGACATCGCCGGCGCCGACCTCGACGCTGCCGGTGTCGGGGTTGATGCGTGCCGCATGGTTCCCGGCCGCCAGCGCGGTCATCACCGCCGCCTTGTCGCCATCGGACATTTCACCATAAAGCGGCCGCCAATCCGGCGCGCGCAGCGCGAGCCACAACACCAGAACGACCGCCAGCACCAGCACCGCAAGGATCGCCGGCCGCGCCCGCACGATCGCCGGGCTGGCGGCGAGCGCGCGAGCGCGATCCTGCCAATTGGCCGGCGGCGGGTCGATGACAGCGAGGCTGGATTCGGCCATCAGCCTACCACTTTGGCGGTAGAGGCATGATTCAGATTGATGATAGACGAATAAGCGCGCGAACTTGAGCCGCTCCCGTGAGCAATTCCGCTCATAGCGGCATGCTCATCACGTCCTTGTACGCACCGAGCAATCGGTTGCGCACCTGCAGCGTCGCCTCAAAGGCAATCGAAGCCTTTTGCCGGGCAATCATCACCCCGGCGAGGTCTTGGCTGTCGCCGCGTTCATAGGCATCGCTGGCCGCGCCGGCCTCGTTCTGCATCGCGCTGACCGATTTCAGCGCGTCCTGCATCGCGGTGGCGAATTGCGGCTGCGGCGCTGCCACGGCGGGTGCTGCCGCTGCCGCAACCTGTGAAATCGCGTTGCTGCGCGCCAGGATCTGCGCGCGCAGGGCCAGCACCGATCCCGCATTGACCGGGGGCAGCATCGTCACTGCACCGTGGCGGCGGTACCGGTGGGCCGCCGCGCCGACATGGCCGCCAGCTTGTAGCGCAGGGTGCGCTCGCTGATGCCGAGCCGTTCGGCGGCGGCGCGCCGGCTCGCGGTTTCGGCGAGGACGCCGCGGATGACGCGGTCTTCATGGGTCCGGACGAGTCCACCTAGGGGGGCGGCGGACTCGTCCGCTGCGACCGGCGAGGGGGCGAGCCGGTCGAAGACAAGATGGTGAAGTTCGATGCGTTCGCCCTCGGTCAGCACCAGCGCGCGATCGAGGACGTTGCCGAGCTCGCGGACATTGCCGGGCCAGGCGTGCGCGGCCAGCGCCGCCAGCGCACGTGGGCTCGGCCAGCAGACAACGCCTGCCCCGGCGCGCAGCAGCCAGCGCGCCGCGATGGCCATGACGTCGGCGGGCCGCTGCGCCAGCGGCAAGGTCCGCAGCGGAAACACCGCGAGCCGATAGTAAAGATCGGCGCGAAACCGCCCGGCGGCGACTTCGCCGGCAAGGTCGCGATTGGCGGCGGCGATGATGCGGACATCGATGCGCTCGGGCCTGGTGGCGCCGATCGGCAGCACTTCGCGTTCCTGGATGGCGCGCAGCAGCTTCGATTGCAGCGCCAGCGGCAATTCGCTGACTTCGTCGAGCAGAAGCGAGCCGCCATCGGCGGCGCGGAACAGGCCGCGGCTGCCGGCAGTGGCACCGGTAAAGGCGCCGCGCTCGTGACCGAACAACGTTGCTTCCAACATGGTTTCGGGGAGCGCGGCGCAGTTGACCGCGACAAGGGGACAGTCGCGGCGGGGGGACAGGGTGTGGACAAGGCGGGCGAGGCCTTCCTTGCCAGTGCCGGTGGCGCCTTCGATCAGCACCGACACCTCATGCGCAGCGACGCGGCCGGCAAGCGCCAGCAGGGCACGCGATTCGGGCGCGGCGGCAGCGGGAGCACCGTCGGGCGCCACAAAGGCGGCGATCAGCGCCAGCGCGAAATCATGGTCGTCGGGGGCAATGCGGAGTTCCAGGCGGTTGGGGTGGAGGACAGCGCGGGAGTTAGCGGCTTTCTGAAGGACGATGTGACGACTGGCAGGGCGGCTGCCGTCGGTGACGATCAGGCAGGGGCCAGGATCGATGGAGGCCAGCCCCGGCAGCCAGTCGAGGGCGGGGGGCAGCGCGGGGATCGGGGCGGGCGTGCTTTCCATGCCCCATGCCTAGCAAGAGGCGTGCCAGTTGGCCGTTACCGGGGCGCGCGAAGGCGGCAGCGTGGCGAAACGGGGCGCAGCGTCGGTTTCTTGACGCGGGATGCGTCAAATAACTGACAGGCGGTGTCAGGAAATTGACGCAAGCACCGGCAAAGTCTTGCCTTATCCCGGCAGATCGTTGCCGGGCCGGGCCGCACGGCGCGTCGCGGCGATCGTCGCCCCGCCGAGCACCCGGCTGCCGCGATAGGCAACCGCCGCCTGCCCCGGCGCGACGCCGAGCAGCGGCGCATCGAAGTGCAACCAGTCGCCATCCCACACCGCCGGGGCCAGCGCGGCGAGCGAGCGGACCTTGACCGTCACCGGCCCGGCGAGGTCGCCGAGCGTATTCGTGCCCTCGACCAGCGCTGCGGCCACCGCCAGTTCGGCGCGCGGCCCCGCGACAACGCGGTTGGCCGCGGCGTCGATGCCGACGACATACAGCGCTTCGGCCTGGCCGCCTATATCGAGGCCGCGGCGCTGGCCGACAGTGAAGCGGTGGATGCCGCCATGGCGGCCGAGCACGCGGCCGGCACTGTCGACGATATCGCCCGGGGTCGCCAGTTCGGGGCGCAGCTTTTCGACGATCCCGGCATAATCACCGCCACCGACGAAGCAGATATCCTGGCTGTCGGGCTTGGCAGCGACGCCGAGGCCGAAGCGTTCGGCCTCCTGCCGCACCACCGCCTTTGAAAGGCCGCCGAGCGGGAAGCGCAGATAATCGAGCTGCGCCCGCGTCGTCGTCCACAGGAAATAGCTCTGGTCCTTGGCCGGATCGGCGCCGCGGTGCAGTTCGGGGCCATCGGGGCCCAGCAGCCGCTGGACATAGTGGCCGGTCAGCAGCGCTTCCGCCCCTAGCCCCTGCGCCAGTTCGAGCAGATCGGTGAACTTCACCGTCTTGTTGCATTCGACGCACGGCACCGGCGTCTGGCCGCGGGCATAGCTGTCGGCAAAGGCGTCGATGACCGCGGCGCGAAAGCGTTCCTCCATGTCGACGACATAGTGCGGAATGCCGATGCGTTCGGCGACGGCGCGGGCGTCACGGATATCGGCGCCGGCGCAACAGGCGCCCGGCCGCGCCGCGGCGGCGCCGGCGTCATAAAGCTGCAACGTCACGCCGACGACATCACACCCGGCCTCGGCCGCGAGCGCTGCGACCACCGAGGAATCGACGCCGCCCGACATCGCCACGGCAACGCGGCGGCCGGCCAGCGGCGCCAGCAGGTGCGAAATGGCATTGGGGGCGAGTGTCAGCGTCACGGGGCGTGCGCTTTCCCCCGATCGGCGCCCGCGTCAACCCCTGCGGCCATTAACCATGCTGAAGGTTTAGGGGCGCGCCGCCGCCGCCGTGAACAGCATCGGGACAGATCGGCGGGCAATTGGCGGCACAAGGGGCGTAGTGATGGACACACCGAAGACTGATAGCCGCGACACAGTCGCACCGGCAATTGATAGTCTGCCACCCGTCGATACCAAGCGCTGGGTGGCGCGGCGCAAGGCGGCGGTGCTCGATGCCATCGCCGCCGGCGTGCTGAGCCGGGTCGATGCCTGCGCCCGCTATCGCATATCAGAAGCCGAATTGCGCCTGTGGGAGCGTGCCGTCGCCTGTGCCGGCATCCCCGGCCTGCGCGTCACCCGGGTGCAGATTTATCGCCCCGTTTTCGAAGCAGGCGACCGGTAATGGCCTCAACTCACCTATCAATGGATGGTATACGCCGCATCGGTCTTGATGAGACACGCGTTAATAGCCTTTATGACAGGGAAGCCAGCGAGGAACGGTGCGGCGCCGTTACCCGAATGGCTTCGCCGGAGGCGAGTATCATGCGTGTTTTGTTGATCGAGGATGACAGGGCGATGGCGCGGTCGGTCGAGCTGATGCTCGACGAGGCGGGTTTCGAACATGAAACCGCCAGCACTGGCGAGATCGCGCTCGAATATGCTCGAACCTATGAATTCGATGTCATCATGCTGGATCTGACGCTGCCCGACCTGCACGGGCACGAGGTGCTGAAGCGCCTCCGCATGCTGCGCATCGCGACGCCGGTGCTGATCCTGTCGGGCGACAGCGAAACCGGCAGCAAGGTGACGGGCTTTGGCGCCGGCGCCGATGATTATGTAACGAAGCCGTTCGATCGCGCCGAGCTGATGGCCCGCCTCCATGCGCTTGTCCGGCGCAGCCAGGGCCATTCGCAGTCGCTGATCGTCACCGGCCCCGTCGCCATCGACCTGGCCGCCCGCACCGTCGAGGTCGATGGCCGCCGCGTCGGCCTGACCGGCAAGGAATATGCGATCCTGGAGATACTGTCGCTGCGCAAGGGCATGACGCTGACCAAGGAAATGTTCCTCACCCACCTTTACGGTGGCCGCGACGAACCCGAACTGAAGATCATCGACGTGTTCATCTGCAAGCTGCGCAAGAAGCTGCACCAGGCCGGCGCACCCGCATCGGGCTGCATCGAAACGGTGTGGGGCCGCGGCTATTCGCTGCGCGATCCGCAGACCGAACGGGTGCCCGCCGTCGCCTGATCCCCTTGGCTGCGCGCCGCTAGCGTTTGCGACCGAACTCGGCGCGCAGCACCAGGCCCTTGATGCCATCGAACCGGCAATCGATTTCCTGGTCGTCGCCGGTCAGCCGGATCGATTTGATCACCGTCCCCCGCCGCAGCGTCTGGCCGGCGCCTTTCACCTTCAGGTCCTTGATCAGCGTGACGCTGTCACCCTCGGCGAGCAGAGCGCCGTTGGAGTCTCTGACCTTGAT
>JBBQKM010000113.1:0-8564 GCA_038326915.1 Sphingomonadales bacterium | reverse complement strand
GGCGGCAACCCCGGGCTGAACAGCGACAGCCGCCGGGTGTTCAAGCTGGGGGCGACCTTCAAACCGTTCGAGACGCGCGACCTGACAGTGTCAGCAAACTATATCAAATCGCGTATTCGCAACCAGATAGCGAGCTTTCCGACCGCGACAGCCGAACTCGAAGCGGCGTTTCCGGAGCGTTTTGTCCGCGATCCCGACGGGCAGTTACTCGCCATCGACAACCGCCCGGTGAACTTTGCCAGCTATGATCGCGAGGAATTGCGCTGGGGCCTCAGCTTTTCGCAACCCTTGAAGGCCAGCGCCGCCGAACTTGCCGCTGCGGCAGCCCGGCGGGCAGCGTTCGAGGCGCGGCGCGCGGCCGGCGGCGCCGGCGGCCCCGGTGGTCCCGGCCCCAGTGGCGGCGGTGGTGGCGGTGGCCGGCCGGGCGGTGGTGGCGGCGGCTTTGGCGGCCGCGGCGGGCTCGACGGCCGCTTCCAGCTCGCGCTGTTCCACACCTGGCATTTCCAGGATCGTATCCTGATCCGCGACGGTGTGCCGGTGCTCGATCTGCTCAACGGCTCGGCGATCGGCAGCAGCGGCGGCCAACCGCGCCACGAGATCGAAATGCGCGCCGGCGTCGGCAAAAGCGGGCTTGGCGGACGGCTCAGCCTCAACTGGCAGAGCGGCACAACCGTGCTGGCAGACCCCAGCGGCGCCACCGCTTCGCCCGGCGACCTGCGCTTTTCCGGCCTCGCGACGCTCAATTTCCGGCTGTTTGCCGATCTCGGCCAGCGCCCGGACCTGGTGAAGCGCGCGCCCTGGCTGCGCGGCACCCGCATCAGCCTGGCGATCAACAACCTCACCGATGCCCGCGTCGATGTCCGCGACAGCAGCGGCAACGTGCCGATCGGCTATCAGCGTGACCTCGTCGACCCGACGGGCCGCACCTTGACGTTGTCGCTGCGTAAACTGTTCTTCTGACAGGCCGCATGATAGGCGCGGGCCGGCGCACCCCGGTGCGCGCCCAGCCGTTGTCATGCGATGGAGTTACCGATGCCACCCTCGACCGCCAGCCGGCCAATGTTGCCGCAGATCACCGAAAGCGCACTGCCGCCGGTGCTGATCACCGGTGGCGCCGGCTATATCGGCAGCCATGCGGCGCTCGCCTTGCTCGATCGCGGGCAAAAGGTGGTGATCGTCGATGACCTTTCGACCGGATCCGACCTGCTGGTGCCCCCCGGCGCAACCTTCGTTCAGGGGCGGGCCGGTGACGAGGCGCTGATCGCCGACACCATAACGCGGCACGATATCGGCGCGATCATGCACTTTGCCGCCAGCATCAGCGTCGCCGATTCCGTTGCGCAGCCAGCGGATTACTATCAAAACAACGTCGTCGAGACGCTGGCGCTGGGCCGCACGGCCGCACAATGCGGCGTCGGGGCGCTGGTCTTTTCATCGACCGCCGCGGTGTATGGCGAACGCGAAGGCGCGCCCTTGTCGGAATCCGCACCCATCGCGCCGATCAATCCCTATGGCTGGTCAAAGGTCATGGCCGAACAGGTCCTGCGCGATATCGCCGCCGCCGACGCCCTGGTTGGTGGCGGGCTGTCGATCGGCATCCTGCGCTACTTCAACGTTTCGGGCGCTGATCCCCGGGGCCGGTCAGGCCAGAACAGCCAGCATCCGCACCATCTGATCGAAATCGCCACCCATGTGGCCACCGGCTTGCGGGATTCCTTTACCGTTTTCGGCGATAATTACGACACGCCGGATGGCACCGGAATCCGCGACTATGTCCATGTCAGCGACGTCGCCGAAGCCCATGTCCTGATGCTGCGAGCGTGCCTCGCAACGCCGCGGCAGAACCATGTTTTCAATCTTGGCTATGGCCAGGGGCATAGCGTCCTTCAGGTTCTGGCGGCACTCGAAACGGTCGCCGGCCGGCCACTGCCGCGCGTCATCGGACCGCGGCGGGCCGGCGATCCCGGCCGGCTGGTTGCCGATGCCAGCGCCGCCGGGGCGCTGGGCTGGACCCCGAAGTTTAATGATATCGAAGCAATCGTCGGCCATGCGCTGGCCTGGGAAATGGCGCGTCAGACGCGCGTGGCGGCGGCCTGAGACCAGCGGCCGATTGATCGTTGCGGCCCCCGATTCGGCACGGTCTATGCCGATAATTGTAAAATCGTCGACCGCGCGACAGGCTGAATCGAGCCTGTGCACAACACCGCTTGCGGAGTCTTTTTACACATAAAAATCAGTTGGTTATCCTGCTTGGCGGATAGTAAATATTAGAGGTTCTTCAACCCTCGTATGTAAGGTCGAATGTTAGCAACATGGGCCAACCTCCTTTTAATGTTGTGTCTTTTCCCGGCCTTTGTTATTGAGGCTTAAGGGTTGTCGCTTGGGGTGGGGTGAGCTGTTCATTCTTCCCACCTCGGACAAACGGCGGTCCTTGCTTTGTTCATCCGGAGTCGTCCGGATGCCGAGGCATCATCCGGCTCAGGCCGACAACAGAGGGAACAGGGTAATGATCAAGATTCTTCGCAATCTGAAGACCGACAACTCGGGCGCTTCGGCCGCCGAATATGCGCTCATCATCGCGCTCGTCGGCGTCGCCATCATCGCTGGCGCCAGCAGCCTCGGCAAGCAGATCAACACGCGTCTGTCGGCCACCGCTTCGACCATCTCGAACGCTTCGTAATCATGTACGGAGCCCGCGCCTGGCAACAGGTGCGGGTTCCGGCCATGCCGAACGACACCTGGGGCAAGGCACACTGACGGCACCCACGTCCGACCGGGCCGATACGGTTTTACACCGACGCTCCGGGCGCCACCGTGAATGACGCAAGCGAGCGTTGTCGAAATTGCAGGTGTGCGGCGAATGACACGCGGCCGGGGGGCTAGACCATGAGGGCAATCTTAACGGCAATGCGCCATGACCGCCAAGCTGCGAGCTCATCGGAATATGCATTGCTGCTCGGCCTGATCTGCATCGCAATCATTGCGGGCGGCACCCAGCTGGGAGCGGCCGTCAATGACCGATTGAGCTCAGCATCCGTTCGTCTTTCCAACGGCAGTTGACGACATCGACCCGAACCCTTCGGGTGCATGCCGGACGACTCGGACGCCGAGTGTGATATTTTCGACACGGGACTCCGTCATAAACGACACACTGCTTGACATGAGTCTGGAATTGAAGAATGTCTCGTATATTGATAGATTATTAAGGTTTTTTCTCGGGGGCAGGCGGAGGCAGGTGGTTTCGACAGTTGATCCACTCGCTGCCGCAATTTTGGGGGTAACGATCATCTTGGACAAGCGCCCAAGTTTTTCGGAGGCAGCGCGCCGCTCCGGCGTCGCGATCGAATCCGGATCTGGCGGCGGCCTATGTCGCCGGGCACCGCAAGCTATGATGCGCGGTGTCGTTGTGAACCTCGATGCGAATGCTCCTGCCCGACCCGTTTTCTTGGGAACGTACGATGCGTAGATCGTCGATCATGATGCTCGTCGCCGCCGTCGTGCTCGGCATGCTGGCGGTGTTCCTGGCGCGGATGTTCCTGCTGCCGGATGCCAACAAGCCGGTCGCGACTGCCACTGCGGTCCAGACAGTGTCGGCCGTCGTCGCCTCCCAGCCCTTTGCTTTTGGCGAAAAGATCACGGCGGAAAAACTCAAGGTCGTGGCCTGGCCGGCTGCTGGCCTGCCGGCCGGCACCTTCCAGCGGATCGTCGACGCGGTTGGCAACAATGACAAGGTTGCGCTGCGCGCGATAGACACCAATGAACTGGTCACCGCTGCTGCACTTTCAGGCAAGGAAAGCCGCTTGAGCGCTTCTGCGCTGCTCGGCCCGACAATGCGCGCTGCCTCAATCCCGATCTCGGAATCCTCGGCTGCGGGCGGCTTCGTGGCGCCTGGAGATCGCGTCGATGTCTTCCTCACCCGTCCTGCCGACGGCGACAACCTGCCCTATACCGATATGCTGGTGCAGAATGTCCGCGTGCTCGCGGTCGGCCAGGACAGCAATGTCGGCAAGGACAAGCCGGAGGTAACCCGCACGGCAACGATCGAGGTGACGGCTCTGCAGGCGCAGAAGCTGGCGCTGGCGCAGAACGTCGGCAGCCTGTCGCTTTCGCTACGCAACATCATCGATGAAAGCCGCCTTCGGCTCGAAACGGCGCAGATCTTCGATCTAAACGATGGCACCGTGACACGTGTGCTGAAAAGGCAGGGCGCAGCTGCTCCCGCCGCGGCGGCACCGCCGGCGGGTGGCGGCGGGCCGCCGGCGGTGGCGCGCCCAAGCGGGCCGTCGATCGAAGTTTTCCGCGGGTCGGCTGCCACCCGCTATTCCGTGCCATCGGGGTCTTGATCGAGATGAGCAACCTGAACGTGCAATCGGAATCGCCATTTGAGGCCCGCCTGGCCACCGCAATGGTATTGACCCAGCGCTGGGGCATGGTCGCTGCGGCGGCGCTGCTTTCGACGCTGAGTCAGCCTGCGCATGCCCAGCCGGCAAAGGCCAAGCCGGCCAGCAGCCGCCCGGCGATGGCCGCGCCTGCCGATTATGGCGCCTCTGCCGATGCCCGCACCGGCGCCGTCATGACGGTTCCGGTCAACAAATCGCAGACCCTGCGGGTCGACCGGCCGCTGGCGAAAGCCATAGTCGGCAATGCCGACATCGCCGATATCGTGCCGGTGTCGGCAAACTCTGTGTATGTCCTTGGCAAGACGATCGGATCGACCAACGTCACGCTGATCGATCGCCGGGGCGCGGTGATCGCCGTGATCGACGTTGTCATCGCACCCGATTCGCAGGGTCTGAAGCGCAAGCTGGCGGAGCTGATGCCGACTGAAGCCATCGGCGTCGTCGCGTCGAATGATGCGCTCGTCCTCGAAGGCAAGGTCAGCAGCGCTGCCGCCGCTGACCGCGCCATGACGATCGCCGAAACCTTCTCGCCGAAGAAATCGCTGAACATGATGTCGGTGGGATCGCCGCAACAGGTGCTCCTCGAAGTGCGGTTCGCCGAAATGTCGCGCGGCACTGTCAAGGAACTGGGCATCAACAATGTCTCGTTCTTCAATGGCACCGGCTCTGGCCAGATCGTGTCACCCGGATCGGGCAACACCTCCAACCCGTTCAGTGCGGCATTTAACTTCCCGGGCGGCATCAGCTTTCAGCTCGATGCGCTTGAAAGCAAAGGCCTTGTTCGCACGCTGGCGCAGCCCAATCTGATAACGCTGTCGGGCGAAACGTCGAATTTCCTCGCCGGCGGCGAGTTTCCGGTGCCATCGCAGGTTGCCACGAACGGCCAGGTTGCGATTGAATTCAAGCAATTCGGTGTCAGCCTGGCGTTCACCCCGACCGTCCTGCAGGATGGCCTGATCAACCTGCTGGTCGCGCCGGAAGTCAGCTCGCTTGATCCGGGGGCCGGTATCTCGCTTGGCGGCATCCAGATCCCGGGGCTGAAGACCCGCCGCGCCAAGACCGTCGTCGAACTGCGCGACGGTGAATCGCTGGCGATCGCCGGGCTGATCCAGTCCGATTTCGCCGATACCGTCAACGCCGTGCCGTTGCTCGGCAAGGTGCCGATCATCGGCATGCTGTTCCGCTCGACATCGTTTCGCAAGCAGGAAACCGAGCTGGTGATGATCGTCACGCCGCGGATCGTCCGCCCGGTGCCGGCCGGCAGCCTGGCGGTGCCGACCGATCGCGTGCTCATCCCGGATGACGTCGACATCTTCATCAACGGCGCCAGCGAAAAGGTCGTGCCCCAGCAACGGTTGGCGCCGATGCCGGGTGTCAACATGGCAAAGCCTGGCGGCGTCGCTGGCGACTTCGGGCATATCGTGAGGTGAGCATGACACGTCCAAAGGCATTGTTGCTGTTGCCCGTCCTGCTTGGTGCCTGCGCGACCGATCCCCAGATCGGCGCCGCGGTCTCCAACAATATCGCGGCGCAGACGATCGATCTCAATCCGCAATATGCCGGTGTTCCGCTGGAGGGCAGTAACGGCGAGCGGTCGGTCAATGCCTATCGCCGCTATCTGAAGGGCGTCGTGGCGCCGCTGGTCAAAGCGGAAGCCCAAAAGGCTACCCCCACCATGGCTGGCGGTGCGCCGCAGCAATGATGCCGCATTGAAGTTGGAATGATAATGTCGAAGGTGCCGTTATTGGCAAAGTGAACCATACCGGAGAAGCATTGTGTTAGGTCGTACGGCGACCCCTGATCGCGAGAAACCGCTGGAGCCCGAGGGCTCGGCTCTCCGAGTCACGATCGTGCTCGACCCGGAAACGGCGGCTTTGCTCGATGAGGCGCGCCTGGCGCTGCCGGATACACTTGTACGCATCTTTCCCGGCACTATTGCCAGCTATGCCAGCAATGGCCCGGTGGTGCGGGCCACCGACGTGCTGATAGCCCAGTTTGATGCTGAAAATCCGCGCGAGTTCGAAGAATTCGAACGCTTCGTGCAGGCCCACAAGAGCCATTTGCCGGTCATCGCCGCGGTTCGCGGCCTGACCGTGGCGCTGACCCGCAAGGTGCTGCGTTCCGAAGCGATCGATGTGTTGCCGATCCCGTTCACGCCCGATGAATTGCACCAGGCGATCGAAACCGGCCGGCACAAGATGCTTGAGGTCCTGCCGCAGGAGCGTGTGCGCGGCGGCCGGGTGATTACCTTCCTCGGCGCCCTTGGCGGCGTCGGCACCACCGCCGTTGCCACCCAGGCCGCGCTGATCTGGGCGGCAACGCAAAGCGTCTGCCTCATCGATCTCGATCTGCAGTTCGGCAATGCGGCGCTGTACCTCAATTTGAAGCCGCAGCTGACGCTCGCCGACCTGCTCGACGCCGGCGACCGGATGGATGGCGAATTCCTGCGCTCGGTGGCTGAAAAACACGCCTCTGGCCTCAGCGTTGTGGCCAGCCCGCGCGACATGATGCCGTTGGACGCGCTGACGCCGGAATTCGTCGAACGGCTGCTCGATCTCGCGGCACAGTCCTATGACGTGGTGCTGGTCGATCTGCCGGGCGCCTGGATCAGCTGGTCATTGAGCGCGCTGCAGAAGTCCGATGCCATCTGCCTGATCGCCGGGTTGACCGTTCCCGGCGTCCACCAGGCGCGGCGCCAGCTCGAAGTGCTGGAAGCCAACGATCTGGGTGATCGGGTGCGGCTCGTGCTCAACCGCATCGTCTCGCCGATGTTCGGCAAGGCGGATTTGTCCGAGGCCGAGAAGGTGTTGCGACGCAAGGTGAATTTCCCCGTCGCCAATGATTATCCAACGATCAGCAACGCCATCGACGAAGGCAAGTTCATCGGATCGATCAAGGTGAAATCCCGCATCGAAAAAGACATGCGCGCCATGGTTGCCGAGCTGAGCACCATGATCGGCGCTGAACAGGCGGCCAAGCGATGATCTGGCCGACCAAAAGAGGTACGACGACCCCGTCGGGCGCACCGGCCGGAGCCAGCGGCATTTCCACGATGCCACCAAAGCCCGAAGAGGCTGCTGCTCCGGCCGAACCGCCGCCGCCACCACCGAAACAGACAGCAGTCGCCCGGCCGGCGCCGCTCGATACCCAACGGCTTGATCGCTACACCGATCTCAAGGTCACGCTGCACCAGAAGCTGATCGAGCGCATCAATCTCGCCGCACTGGAAACGATGAGCCGCGAGCAGGTCGGGCGCGATATCGGCGATATCGTCACCGACATGCTGAAGGAGATCAACCACGCGTTGAACCTGACCGAGCGGCGTCAGCTGGTTGAAGACATTCTCGACGAATTGCTCGGCCTTGGCCCGCTGGAGCCGTTGCTCAAGGACCCGACGATTTCCGACATCATGGTCAATTCGGCGACAATGGTGTTCATCGAACGGCGCGGCAAGATCGAGGAGGTCGGCACGCGCTTTGCCAATGACGCGCATTTGCTGCGCATCATCGGCAAGATGGTCAGCCGTGTCGGCCGCCGCGTCGATGAATCGTCGCCGATGGTCGATGCCCGGCTGGCCGATGGCAGCCGCATCAATGCCATCATTCCGCCGCTGGCGCTGGATGGCCCGGTGCTGTCGATCCGCAAATTCTCCAAGGTGCCGATCGACATGGACAAGCTCGTCGGGCTTGGGTCGATGCCGGCCGAATGCGCCGAAGTGCTGCGCGGCGTCGTCGCCAGCCGCCGCAACGTGCTGATCGCGGGCGGCACCGGATCGGGCAAGACGACGATGCTCAACGCCATGTCGGCGTCGATCGATTCGCACGAACGCGTCGTGACCATCGAGGATTCGGCCGAACTCCAGCTGCAGCAGCGCCACGTCGTGCGGCTCGAAACCCGCCCCGCCAACATCGAGGGCCGCGGCGAAGTCAACCAGCGCGATCTCGTCAAGAATGCGCTGCGCATGCGGCCGGATCGCGTCATCCTGGGCGAAATCCGGTCTGGCGAAGCCTTTGACATGCTGCAGGCGATGAATACCGGCCATGACGGGTCGATGACCACGATCCACGCGAACTCTGCGCGGGACGGTGTGTCGCGACTGGAAAACATGGTCGCGATGGCCGGGATCGAAATGCCGCTCAAGGCGATGCGGTCGCAGATCTCCTC
>JBBQKM010000112.1:0-8602 GCA_038326915.1 Sphingomonadales bacterium | reverse complement strand
GCTCAGCCCGGGGTGCGCCGCCGCCGCAGCCGCGATGGCCTGCCCCAACCCGGTATCTGCGGTGTCGTCGAACGCCGCCGACGCCGGGCGGTCGCGCGTCGCCGGCAGCCGCCCCGCCCACCACAGCGCCACCCAGGCCAGCGCCGGCACCGCCAGCCACAGCCAGGTCATGTCGCCGCCTCCAGCCCAAAGCGCACCCAGACCGGCAGGTGATCCGAAGCCACCGTCGCCAGCGCGCTGTGGTGGACGCCCGATCCCGCCACCGCTGTGCCGCGGCTGACAAAGATGCGATCGAGGCCCGCCACCGGCATCCGCGCATGAAAGCTCGGCCCGGTCGGCACCGGATCGAGCACGCGCCCGAAATCGGCGACCGCGGCGGCCGCGGGCCGCCATTCGTTCATATCCCCCATCAACAGCACCGGCGGGTCGCCCGGATGGCGATCGAGATGCCCGAGCACCGCGCGCGCCTGGCGCCGCCGCCACAGCCCCGACAGGTCGAGGTGCATGCCGATGACCCGCAGCGGCGCGCCGTCGATGGCAAGGTCGGCGAGCACCGCGCCGCGCGGCTCCAGCGCCGGAATCGCCAGCGTGGCATGGCCCAGGATCGTCACGCGCGGTGATATCAGCACGGCATTGCCGTGCCAGCCGATCGACGCCGGCCGGGTTTCGAACGGCACGCAGCGCCAGCCCTGCGCGGTGACGGCGGCGAGCGGCAGGGCGCTTTCACGGCTGCCGAAGCGCCGGTCGGCCTCCTGCAGCACCACGATGTCGGCGCCGATTTCATGCAGCACCGCCAGCGTCCGTTCGGGCCGGCGCCGGAAATCGGTGCCAATGCCTTTCTGGATGTTGTAGCTTGCGGCCAGCACCATGGTCTGCCGGGGATTGTCCATCACGCCAGCCAAGCAGCATTTGCCGGCGCTGACCAGACCCGGCGGCGCAACGGAACCGCCGCGCGGGTTCGCGCGTGACGATTACAGTGGCGTGACTGGCTCTTGCCAAGCGTGGCATAGGTCAGTATTATTGACCTAATAGTCCTTGGGGTTTCATGATGGTCGCTGGCTTGCCGCCTGTATCGCTCGACGACAAATATCGCTTCACCGAAGGCCGGGTGTTCATGAGCGGTGTGCAGGCACTGGTCCGCCTGCCGCTGGTGCAGCAGGCGCGCGACAAGGCGGCGGGGCTCAACACCGGCGGCTTCATCTCAGGGTATCGCGGCTCGCCGCTCGGCACCTATGACCAGGAATTGTGGCGCGCCAAGAAACTGCTCGCCGAGCACAACATCATCTTCCAGCCCGGCGTCAATGAAGAGCTTGGTGCCACCGCCGTATGGGGCTCGCAACATGTCGGCATGCGCCCCGGTGCCACCGTCGATGGCGTGTTCGGCATCTGGTACGGCAAGGGGCCCGGCCTTGATCGCGCCATGGACGTGCTGAAGCACGCCAATGCCGCCGGCACCAGCCCGCATGGCGGTGTGCTCGCCATCGTCGGCGACGATCATGGCGCCAAATCGTCGACCCTGCCCCACCAGTCCGACCATAATTTCCAGGCGGCCTTCGTGCCGTTCCTCGCCCCGGCATCGGTGCATGAATTCGTCGAATACGGCCTGCTCGGACTGGCGATGAGCCGCTTTGCCGGCACCTGGGTCGGCTTCAAGGCGACCGCCGACACGGTCGAGACCTCGGCAACGATCGATCTCGCCAATGAATGGAAGCCGATCATCATCCCGGACTTCGAATTTCCGGCCGGCGGCATCCATATCCGGGGCGGCGATATCTGGCGCGAGGAAGACACGCGGCTGCAGCGTTTCAAGGGCTTTGCCGCGCTGGCCTTTGCCAAGGCCAACAAGATCGACAAGGTGATTTGGGACACGCCGCGCCCGCGCTTCGGCATCGTCACCACCGGCAAGGCCTATGCCGACACGATGGAAGCGCTCGAACGGCTCGGCATCACCGCCGCCGTCGCCGCCGACATCGGGCTGCGCGTCTACAAGGTCGGCATGCCCTGGCCGCTGGAGCCCGATGGCATGCGCGCCTTTGCCGAAGGGCTCGAGGAAGTCCTTGTCATCGAGGAAAAGCGCGAATTCATCGAGCATCAGCTGAAATGGCAGCTGTACAACTGGAACCCCGACGTCCGCCCGCGCATCGTCGGCAAGCGCGACGAAAGCGGCGAATGGCTGCTCAGCCCCGACAACGAGCTGACACCGGGTGTCATCGCCCATGTCATCGCTGCGCGCATCCAGCGCTACCACGACACCGAAACCATCGCCAAGACGCTGACATTCTTCGATGATCAGTCGGTGAAGGCCGACGCCTATGTCACGCCGATCAAGCGCAGCCCCTATTTCTGCTCGGGCTGCCCGCACAACACCTCGACCAAGCCGCCCGAGGGCCAGCGCGCGCTCGCCGGCATCGGCTGCCACATCATGGCGCTGTGGATGGACCGCGCCGAAACCTTCACGCAGATGGGCGGCGAAGGCGTCACCTGGGTCGGCGAAGCGCCGTTCACGTCGGAAAAGCACGTCTTCGCCAATCTGGGTGACGGCACCTATTTCCATTCCGGGCTCCTGGCGATCCGCCAGTCGATCGCCGCCGGCGTCAACATCACCTACAAGATCCTGTACAACGACGCGGTCGCGATGACCGGCGGGCAGAAACACGACGGCGAATTGAGCGTCGACCAGATCGCCCAGCAGATGGTCGCCGAACACGCCAAAAAGGTTGTCGTGCTGACCGAAGACCTGTCGCGTTATGAAGGCGTTACGCTGCCATCTTCAGTCCGGCTGCTCGATCGCTCGGCGCTGCCGGCGATCCAGGACGAATTCGCCGCCACCGCCGGTTGCACGGTCATCATCTTCGACCAGACCTGCGCTGCCGAAAAGCGCCGGCGCCGCAAGCGCAAGACGATGGTCGACCCGACGACGCGCATCTTCATCAACAGCGCCGTCTGCGAAGGCTGCGGCGATTGTTCGGTGCAATCGAACTGCGTCTCGGTCGAACCGCTGGAAACCGAATTCGGCCGCAAGCGCCGCATCAACCAGTCGAGCTGCAACAAGGACTATAGCTGTCTCAAGGGCTTCTGCCCGAGTTTTGTCAGCATCGAAGGTGCCGAGGTCAAGAAATCGCGCGTCGATTTCGATTTCGCCGGTGTTCCCGAACCGTCGATCCCTGCCCCCGGCCACGGCTATAACATCATGGTCACCGGCATCGGCGGCACCGGCGTGCTGACCGTTTCGGCGCTGCTCGGCACCGCCGGGCATATCGAGGGGCTCGCCTCGACGACCGCCGACATGGCCGGCCTCGCGCAGAAAGGTGGCGCCGTCTATTCGCACGTCCGGCTGGCGGCGAAGAACGACGACTTGCTCAGCCCGCGCATCATCGCCGGCGGTGCCGACCTGGTGCTCGCCTGCGACGCCGTGGTGGCGGCCGACAAGCCGACGCAGACGCTGATGATCCCGACCCGCACCGCAGTCGTCGCCAACGCCGACATCGCGCCGACCGCCGATTTCGTGCGTGATCGCGATCTCGATTTCCGCTCGGCGCAGGTCGAAAAGGTCATTCGCGGCGCATCGAACCCCAACGCCTGCGATTTCATCGCCGCCGATACTGTCGCCGTGGCGCTGATGGGCGACGCGATCGCCGCCAACATCATCGTCATGGGCTATGCCTGGCAAAAGGGGCTGATCCCGCTGCAGCGCGCCAGCATCGACGCGGCGATCGAACTGAACGGCGTCGCGGTCGATTTCAACAAGCGCGCCTTCGGCCTTGGCCGGCTGCTCGCCACCCGGCCCGACCAGGTGCTCAAGATGGTCGAGGACGCGCGCGGCCCGGCGATCGACCCGCCGGCGACGACGCTCGACGAGATCATCGCGCGCCGCACCGCCGACCTGACCGCCTATCAGGATGCCGCCTATGCCGGACGCTTCACCGCGCTGGTGGCAAAGGCCCGCGCTGCGGGCGGCGATGCGTTTGCCGAAGCCGTAGCAAGAAGCCATTACAAGCTGCTGGCGTACAAGGACGAATATGAAGTCGGCCGGCTCTATTCGGACGGCCGTTTCAAGGCGGCGTTCGACGCCCAGTTCAGCGGCGGCACGATGAAGGTGCAGCTGGCGCCGCCGTTCCTCGGCGGGATCGACCCGGCGACCGGCCGCCCGAAAAAGCGCAGCTTCGGCCCGTGGATCTTCACTGCCTTTGGCCTGCTTGCGAAAATGAAGGGCCTGCGCGGCACCGCCTTCGATGTTTTCGGCTACAGCGCCGAACGCCGCGAGGAACGCGCCGACATTGCCGCCTATGAAGCCGAAGTCGAACGGCTGATCGCCGGGCTGAACGATGCCAACATCGGCCTCGCGCTTGCCATCGCCCGGCTGCCTATGGACGCCCGCGGTTTCGGCCCGGTCAAGGCGGCGCAGCGCGAAGCCGTGGCCAAGCGGCGGACGGCGCTCTGGTCGCAATGGCCGGGCGAAGCGGCGCGCGCGGCGGCATAGCCCCGCGCGCGGACGCTCAGCCCTCGGTCACGAAACAGGCGCGGCCGGAAAAGGCGATCTTGGCACAGGCATCGCGCGCGGCGGTCTTCGACGCATAGGGGCCCATCTGCAGCTTGGTGACCGGGCCATCGGCGAGGTAGATCGGCTTTTGCACGCCGACGAGCTGCTTCTGTTTGGTCTTCACGTCGGTCCAGGCAGCCTCGGCCTGCGCCTTTTTGGAAAAGGCACCAAGCTGCACCCGCCAGCCCGTCGGTTTCGCGGGCGCCTTGGCGACGGGCTTGGGCTCCACCGCCGCAACCACGACCGGCTTTGGCGCGGGTTTCGGCGCCGGGACGACCTCGACCGGCTTGGCCACGACCGGCGGTGCCGATGCCGGGATGGCGACAATAGCGACCGGCGGCGCCACGGGGCGCGCTTCCACTACAGGCTTCGGCACGGGCGCCGTCATCGGCACCGGCGCCGATACAGCGGCGGTCACCGGCGGGCGGGCGGCAGGCGGTGCAGGCGCAGGCGTTGCGGTCAGCGCCGATGGCACGGCCGCGGGGCGTGGCGGCAGGTTGCTCGCCACCGAAACCGGCGCGACCGCCGGCGGCGGCGTCACCGGCACCGGCTTCACGATCTGCGCCGACGGCGGCAGCGGCGCCGGGTTGACCGCGGCAAGGCCCGCCGGAGCGGGCACCGGCTGTGGCTGCGCACCCTGCGGCTTGATGAAGATCACCGGTGGCGGCCCGCCGGGCAGCGGCTTGATGACCTGGTCGCGGCGATAGCTGTCGTTCGACGCCAGCGCCGCTTTCGGCGCACCAGGCGCGAATTCGGGCGGCACGCCGTTGCCGCCGGCAAGGCTCGTCGCCACCGCCCAGCCATTGGCGCGCTCCACCGGCGAAATCACCCCAGTCAGATTGTCGAGCGCTGTCTTCGCCTCGGGCAACCCCTGCGCCGCGGCGCGCGCCAGATAGCCATAGGCAAGGGTCATGCTGCGCGGCACGCCATCGCCATTCCAGCTGGCGACGCCGAGCACATATTGCGCGCGCATCTCGTTCTTGTCGGCCGCCGCTTTCAGCCAGCGCGCGGCCTCCGGCTTTTCGCCAGCCTGGAACAGCAGGATGCCAAGGTTGGCCTGGGCGGGCAGATGGCCCTTCAGCGCTGCCTTGCGATACCAGTCGCGCGCCACCATCGAATCCCTGGGAACGGAGCGGCCAAGCTTGTGGGCCTGGCCGATATTGAACATCGCGTCGGCGTCGCCGCCATTGGCATAGGGCTGCCACATCGCGACGGCAGCGGCATAATCCCCGGCGCGCCACAGTTCGACGCCCTGTTTGACGCTCGGCACCACGGGGGCCGGCGCTGCGGGTGCCGGCACCGGTTTCGGCCGCGCCGCCAGCGCCGGGGCCGCCGCGAGCAGCATCAGGACCGTCAAACCTACCCGCGCCAAACCAGCTCTCCACCCTTGATCGTCATTTTCACCCGCCCGGCGACGGGCAGGCCGTCGAACGGCGTGTTGCCGGCACCGATGAAACGATCGCCATCGATCCGCCACGGCGCCGCTTCGTCGAACAGCATAAGATCGGCAGGTGAGCCAAGGCTTAACGTGCCGCCGGGCAGCCCGAAAATCGCCGCCGGTGCCGCGGTCATCGCGCCCAGCACCTGCGCCAGCGTCTGCGCGCCCGATTGCACCAGCGACAGTGCCAGCGCCAACAGGGTCTCCGCCCCCGCCATGCCGGGCTTTGCGTCGGCGAAGGGCAGCCTTTTGTCCTCCTGCGTGCGCGGATCATGGCCCGATGCGATCACACTGATCGTGCCGTCGGCTATGCCCGCCTCCACGGCGCGGCGATCATCATCGCTGCGCAGCGGCGGCGACAGCCGGGCAAACGAGCGGAACCCCGCCACCGCGGTTTCGTTGAGCAACCAGTGCGCCGGCGTCACCCCGGCGGTCACCGCGACGCCGCGCCGCTGCGCCGAGCGGACGAGGTCGATGGCTTCGGCGGTCGTGACCTGGCGGATGTGCAGCCGCGCGCCGGTCGCTTCCGCCAGACGGATGTCGCGCGCCACGGCGAGGCTTTCGGCAAACGCCGGTGCCGCGGCAAGGCCAAGCCGGGTCGCATAATCGCCCTCGGTCGCCACCGCGCCGGCGGTCAGCGCCGAATCCTCGGCATGGGTGACGACGGTCATGCCAAAGGCGCGCGAATAGGCGAGCAGCCGGTGCATGACCGCGCTGCTGGCGATGGCACCGCGCCCGGTGGCGACGCCGACCGCGCCCGCCGCCTGCCCCAGCCCGATCTCGGCAAGCTCCTGCCCAGCCAGGCCCCTTGTGGCCGCAACCAGTGGATGCACCCACACATCGGGCTTGCCCATCGCCTGGGTGAAGGCCACCAGCGCCGGATCGTCGAGCGGGGGCCGCTGGTCGGGCATCAGCACGATACGGGTGATGCCGCCGGCATGGCAGGCAGCCGGATCGGCGCGGAACACGCCGGCGTCGATCAGCCCCGGCGCCAGCACGAGGCCAGTGCCGTCGATGACATCGGCATTGGCTGGCGGCGCGTGGTTGCCAATGCCGGCGATCACCCGGTCGCGGACCAGCACTGTGGCGATTTCGTCGCGTCCACCCGCCGGATCGATGACGCGTGCACCGGTGATGGCCAGCGGCTTCATGGTCGTGTCGTCACGGCAGGCCAGCCCGCAACGCCGCGCCGCGTTCGCGTCAGCACGTCGAGGCACGCCATCCGCACCGCGACGCCCATTTCGACCTGTTCGGTCACCGCGCTGCGCACGATGTCGTCGGCGATGGCGCCGTCGATCTCCACCCCGCGGTTCATCGGCCCGGGGTGCATGACCAGCACATCGGCGGCGGCATGGCGCAGCCGCGCCTCGGTCAGCCCGTAAAAACGGAAATATTCGCGCGTCGACGGCACATAGGCGCCATCCATGCGCTCGGTCTGCAGCCGCAGCATCATCACGACATCGACGCCGGCCAGTCCCTTGTCCATGTCGGTGAAGACATCGACGCCCAGTTGTTCGACATTGGCCGGCAGCAGCGTCGGCGGCGCCACGACGCGCACCTTGGCACCCAGCGAGCCCAGAAGCTGGAAATTCGATCGCGCCACCCGGCTGTGCAGGATGTCGCCGCAGATGGCGACGGTCAGCCCCTCGATCCGGCCCTTGCGCCGCCGGATGGTCAGCGCATCGAGCAGCGCCTGCGTCGGATGCTCGTGGCGCCCGTCCCCGGCGTTGAGCACCGGGCAATCGACCTTTTCGGCGATCAGTTGCACGGCCCCCGACGATCCGTGGCGAATGACGATCAGATCGGGGTGCATGGCATTCAGCGTCAGCGCCGTGTCGAGCAGCGTCTCGCCCTTTTTGACCGACGAACCTTGGACGCCCAGATTGACGACATCGGCGCCGAGCCGCTTGCCGGCGATTTCGAAGCTGAGCAGCGTCCGCGTCGAATTTTCGAAAAAGGCATTGACCTGGGTCAGCCCGGCCAGGCGATTGTCATGCTTGTCGCGGCTGCGGTTGAATTCGACCCATTGTTCGGCCTCATCGAGCAGAAACAGCATTTCCCACGGTTTCAGCGCGGCAAGACCGAGCAGATGGGCATGGGGGAACGGATGCGCGCCGGCAGAAAGGGCGGGGTGCGGCGAATTCGGCATCAGGGGGCGTTTAGCGGGATAAGGGGGAAAAGGGCAAGCGTTGGTCGTCACGCCAAGCAGGGCCGGAGCCGGCACGGGCCGCCTGCCTCGGATCGTCGGCGATGCAGAAAGACAGCTGAAGACCAGTATTTGACGTGACAATGAATTGAACCACATGATGCACGATGCAATTGCACACGGCCCGAACATCCAATTTGTTCAGACAGTTGAAAGAAAGAATTCACTGGACAGCCATTTGATCCTCATCCTAAACTTTACACTTGAGGTGCGGTCAACACACCCGTCGGCGTGACTTGCCGAGCCTGCGGGTTGCTTGGATAGTTCGGGGCCAAATTCGTTCCCGGGCACATGTGACGCCACGGCTCTGCCGCGGCCGGGGGACAGCAACGATGGTTCGGCCGCAGCCACAGCCGCTGGCGACTGCATTGCCCGATAGCGCCCTGACGATCGCGTTGATCGATGCAGATTGTGCGCG